>NZ_RRYX01000037.1:0-24917 GCF_014861375.1 Psychrobacter sp. FME5
AATTGTTTTATGATATTCATCCAAATTATAACTCTTTTGTAGTGCAGTGACTATATAATAATTTAAAAGTCAATTAAAAAAATATACTTATGTCAAGTAAATACAATTAAATATAAAAAAGTTTCAAATAATGCGTTTTAGCTAGAATTATCCCTGTAAATACAACTTTTAGATAGCCAATAAATACTCTATGGTTGTTCAACCTCTGCCATCAAATCCGTACAGTTGAACTTGAGATATTTTAGTTAGGTGGTCTGACGATTAAAAAACCGAAGACCATGTTAATCATGATCTTCGATTTTCATTTAATTAGCTGAAGTGTGTGGAGAAAGTATTGTAGTTATCAGCCTTTACGAATTTAGCTGGGTTTTCTAAATCTATACCATTGCTATCTTTGCTCAAAGCCTTGAAATGTTCAATACCACAATCAATCTTGGCCTTCTCAGCTGCTCTCAAATCATCAGAAAAAATGCTTGATTTGGTTTCAACCACAAAGTATAGCTGCTCACCCATCTCATCATCTTTATCAATCAGTACAGCCCAGTCAGGGTTATAACTACCTAATGGCGTATCAATCTTAAACCAAGCAGGTAGTTTAGTATAAAGTTTAACTTCTGCTGATTGCTCAAGCTTCTCAGCAAACTCAAACTCAGTATTAGAATCACAAACGATGTAATCATAAACTGACTTGTGTGCTTCAACCATATTTTTTAGATAACCTGTTAGCTCTTCTTCTTGAAACAGTTCTTGAGCATAATAATTATCATCACCAATGCGCTGATACGTGATACCATCAACAATCGCTAAACGCATTTGTTTACGAATGACTTCCGCACACTGTTGAATAAATAGCTGAGGATTCTTCTTAAATGCTTCGAGCTTATCACCTAGACCAAGTAGTATATGAATTATCGTTGAACGTGTTAGATTCGTTTGAGACTCTAAGTAGGTTACAATATCAGGAAGCTTAAAACTTACCTCTAGCACACCTTGTTTGTCTTGAACTTTATTACCCTCTAAATCTAAATCAGAGACGAGAAGTCCGGATTCAGCAATTTCAACTCTTCGTTTTTTCGACTCATATTTAACACTAGAAACAACAACGGAAGCTCTGATCTCTTTAATACACTTCTCTACAAGCTCACTAACGCTAAAATTCACTCTATAGGTGGTTTTGTACTTGATGCGATCCCAAAGGGCTTTAAAATCATCACCTAATACGACCTGCTTACCTTCTTTCTCCTTAAGCTTAGCAGTCTTTTTCTCCTCATGCTTCTTGATACTTAAACCTCTTGCAACTTTAGTTAAGGTAGCAAGAATAGCTTCGGCATACTCTGTTGCACTTTCTGGTAGAATGACTGTATTATCAGCTAAATCGATTTTCAGAGAATCTTGTATTTTACCTTTATTATTGATGTAGCCCTGATTTTCAAGATGCAGATAGATCTCTTCTGATTTTTTTGCGCCAAGAAATTCTTTACTATTATATTCATTGGATATCAAAATATTGGCGAACTGATGCTTTTCTATTACGCCAAATTTAATACCCTCTTCTTCTTCAATTTCTTTTTGGAGCGTTGCTACAAATTGCTCGTAAGACTCATTTGCCATAATTGTTAACGTGTTTACTTCAAAACCGTAAGGCACCCGTTCACCCGACTGATCTATAGCTAGACGCAAACCACGACCAATCTCCTGACGTTTTTTCATCACAGACTTAGTCTCATTTAAAGTACATATCTGAAATACATTTGGATTATCCCATCCTTCTTTTAGAGCAGAGTGACTAAAGATAAAGCGTAGCTTCTCATCCATTGAGAGTAACTTTTCTTTATCTTTCATAATGAGATTATAAGCTGATTCATCAGCAACCGTTTTACCACCTTCACCTTTTGCTGAAAGCTTAGACTCTGTAAACAACGGATTTCCTAGAGCATCTTTCTTTTTGTCTTGCGCAAAATAACCATTATGAACAGCGCTTGCCAACTCTTTGAGAGCTTGTTCATTGATAATAGGCTTTCCAGTATTATCCTTATCCCATACTGAAGGATATAAAATACGATACTTTGGCTTTCTAAGCTGTTTTATAAACTCTTCTTCAAACCAACTGGCAAACTTACCTTGTACAGGTTCACCGTCTTTAGTGTACCCACGGTAATTCGCTACTTTATCAATAAAGAATAGACTAAGAACTTTAATTCCTTTTTGGCTAAGAATTTTAGAGTGATCCATTTGATCAACTCCAGTGGTAATTTTTTGATAGAATCTCAGTTCTTTTTCTAGATGTTCTTTTACTGTTTCTGATACTTGTAGTCGTTTGTAGGTGTCTTGATCAACTTCACCAATAGCCTGATTGATTTCTATGATGTCATCGCGACTAGTAAAATCAATATACTCGCTGCCTTCCTCGCAATAAATATCGTTGATCACATAACCTTCATAAAGATCCCGTCCACCAGAAACCTCGAATAAGTCGGTGCCGGCTTTTACTGTAATAGATTTACGAGGCTGCAATTTACCTGTTTTGGTCTGAGCATCAATTTCAATTTTTGCAGTGATTGCCGACTTCTTGTTATCAACACTAAGAAGCTTAATATAGGCTTGATTATGATTGTTTTGAATATTAAGATCAAAAACTTCAATTTGTTTTACAAGCTTGCGTTCATATGCATCAATTGAGTCAAGCTTATAAAGCATATTCAAGTTTTCAGTTAACGTAGCTGAGTAGCGAAATGTACATAACGGATTTAAGCTGGCAATCGCTTTTTTACGGTTGACTGTAGAAGCTACTGATTGAGGCTCGTCAATAATTACTATCGGGTTTGTCGCTTGGATAAACTCAATTGGTTTCATGCCATTAAGTCGATCATCTGTACGGTGGATCAGGTTAGCAGTTGATTCTTTTTCAGGGTCGACAAATGATTTACTGAAAGCGTCAATATTAATGACCATAATTTGAATATAATCATTAGTAGCGAAATTCCTTACCTGATCTCGCTTTGATGAATCATAGACAAAATAATCATACTGAATATTTTTATATTCTTTTCTAAAATGCTCCTCTGTAATTTGAAGAGACTTATATACACCTTCCTTAATAGCCACCGAAGGAACAACAATAATAAACTTACTCAAGCCATAACGCTCATATAGCTCAAATACACTACGCAAATAAACGTAAGTCTTACCTGTGCCTGTCTCCATATCAATAGTAAAATCGAGGCTAGGAAGCGCTTGTTTGGTTGTTTCTGTTTGAGCCAACCCATTCAATAGCTGAACATTGCGAGTATTCTCATAAAGCTCTTCTGGTAGAAGACTAAGTGCATTAGCGACACCAATATCATTATTCTTCGCAAATAAACCTAACTGTTCATTACTGAGAGCACTACTTGCAACAGAGAAGTTTGATTGAAAGGTTTCTTGGCCTTCAAACACACCCACAACCGCGCTAATTGCATCTTTTTGATGAGAAAGGTCAGGATCAAACTTTATTTTCATTTCAGACATGACTTATCCTTTAAATACTTTTAACATCATTAATACCAGCTTGCTTTAATATCTGAATAGCGTTGGTTTTTACATTACTATCAGCAAATCCAGCATCTTTAAATACTATCTGCGTTGTCTCTGAATCCAGCTCAACTTTTAGCTTGGCAATACCTTCAACTACTTCACTTGTGATGCCATCGTCTAAACACACAATCAATGCGCCAGCACCAACAACAAAGACTTGCTTACCATTAATGACCTCTGTTTCTACTGGGACTGTAAGCTCAATACCATATTTGAGCAGAATCTCATAAAGTACATCTTCATTACTACGATTAGGCTTAATAGATTCAATTGACTGTCTCAGAATCTCCTCTAAATTTTCTGCATCAGCGTCCCATAAACAAATATTTGTTTCATCTAATCGGAAGAACTTTATACCTAATCCATTGTAAAGATTATTAGCCCTGCGAATTCTTTCTTTTGTCAACTCAGAAAGATAAAAGGGCTTATCATTTTTAGAGCAAAAATCAATAGCCTCTTTATGATTTTTATTCTCTCTAATTAGCGGTTCAGGTAATTGAACTGTAATACATCTAATTTTTGGATTAAACTGCACAGCAGCTTGGAATGTAGTCCCTGACCCAGCAAAAAAGTCTAGAACGATATCACCATCTTTACAGCCTGCTATACTCATTAAATTTTCAATTAGCTTAGTTGGCTTAGGGTTGCTAAAAGTATTTTTGATACCGTCCATCATTTCGGTTAGTTCTTCATTCCCCTGTTGATTATGTCCAAACAGCTCATGACTAAACCAATTAGTTGCACATTGCCCCTCTTCTTCTCTTTCAAATTTATAATATTTTTTTCTTGGTGCTCCTGCTCCATTTTTGGGAAAGTACATTCTTCCTTCTTCTAAATGGTTCATATAAGTTTTTTTATCACCCATCCACTCTTCGCTTAATACTACTCCATTTGGAAGAGTAATAGAATATCTTGAACCACCCTGATCACTTCCTACTTTCCATGGTTTAGATGCCCAGTCACCTAAAGGATCGTTGTCTGGATTGCTAAAAGAGCCTGTTAAGGGCATCTTTCCCACACCATAATCCTTTAAATAACTCTTATCTTTTGAGTATACTAAAATATGTTCTCCAACTAGTCCTAGCATTTTAGTTTTATCATTAGGTTGATTATGTCTTCTTCGCCAATGTACATGACCTTGCAAGTTTTCTTCACCAAATATTTCATCACAGACTAGTCTCAAATTACCAACTTCAGCATCACCTATAGAAATAAATATCACTCCATCATTTCTTAAAAGATTTTTGGCTACTCTTAATCTTGGATACATCATACTTAACCAGTTTGAGTGATACCTACCAGATAGGTCGGAATTAGTGTTTTGCCTCTTTCCTTTAGAATCTAGTTGACCAGTAAATTCTAAATAATTTTTAATATTATCTCTAAAGTTATCTTTATAAACGAAATCTTTACCAGTGTTGTATGGTGGATCTATGTAAATCATTTTTATTTTATTGTGATAAGATTTTTGTAATATCTTAAGTACTTCTAAGTTATCACCATCAATATGTATATTTTCAGCACTATTCCAATTAATGCTTTGACATTCTAGTGGTCTTAACGTTCCCGTCGTTAAAGCTTGAGCAAGACTCTTAGCATTTTCTTTTCCATACCATGTAAAATCAAACCTTCTTTCAGACATCTCATCTTTTAAACCTATAATAGACTTTAGAATATTTATATCTACCTGACCATCACGTATGACCTCAGGAAAGATATTGATTAACTTATCAATATTCTGATTCTCGACATTTAAACTTTTTGACAAAGAATCCTCTTTACCAATTATTTTGATAGAATTTTCCATAATAAGTCCTTAATATATATTCAGTAGCTGAAATAGTTGATTCTGAAGCGAGATTTTATTTGTATAGAATTCTTTATCTACTTTCCCAACTTCACATATAACTTGAATTTTAATATCTTGATGGTTTGGACCCCATACTATAAAAAATATTGGAACGTTTAGCTTGCCTTTTAATACATCCAAAACTTTGAATCTTCTCCAATCTTCTTGACTATATTTCCCTATATATTCATTACTAATAGGACTGTTTAGGTTGTGAGTTTTATACTCTAAAATAGCTTTAGGTTTATCATGCAGAAAAAGTATACCGTCAACATCACCTGGCCAAGGATTTTTCTCACCTTCTGTTTCATTAACTAAGCTGCATTCAAGATATGTTGAAGCAGATTTTAATGGTTTAGATTTTTTAAAAGAAAACCCTCTCATATCCTTCAGTAATAAACTAAAGCCCAATAGGCTTATCTTTTCATAATCTCTAAATACACTATTAGTTATATCTTCAAATAAATATAAGCATTTATCATTTCCATTAAAGCCTTGGATGCTTGTATTAGGATAACCGTAGGGTATCAATAGTAGATTTACAGGAGACCTCAAATCTTCTGAAACTGTTTTCAACAAATGCCATCTTTTATTTTGAGTATATCTATTAACTATGTCATCTATTTTCATCCCATCGCTATATATAAATTCAGCCTTTAGGAATAGAGCAGGAATTGAATTAAACTTATCCACTACAAAACCATGAATAGTAATAACATCTAATCCAAGAGAGTTACTCCTTAACCAATCGTTAGGAGACTCTCCTACAGGCGGATATTTAACTGTTTGATTAGGACATACTACTGGCAATAAACTCTTAACAAATCGCATTCGATATTTCCTAAGTTATTTCCTATTGATGTGAGCTATTAGTCTCACTTCAGCTTGAAGAGAATAGCAATCATTTTACTTTATATTTCGAGCCGCCTACTTTTCTCTCAAATTATTAACCATTTCTTGATTGTGATAATATTTTTGTCAAGTTGCTAGTTTACCAATCTTACTTATACCTTCTCTTCAGCATAGCCCATAGCGACAACTAAGCTTACATTAAAGTGAACGCATATTAATTCAACTCACTTCTTATAGTAGAAATTTCTTGCTTTATCTTTTTTGCCTCTACATTAAGATGTAACTTGATATTCATTTGCGTTTCTTTTTTTAACTTACTTCTGATACTAGCTAGTTCTGCCTCCAACCCTTCTAATTTCTGAAGTAAAGCTGTTTTATCTTCGTTACTCTTCTCAGAAAAATCCGAGCTAGCTAACTTTGTATTTTGTTCAATATTTAGTTGCGCTTCAGGCTTACGATCACTTTGAGATATTGAAGAGTTCTTTGATTTGTATATCCCAGAAATCCTACTGGCCTTTAACCCTATTAGCATTGAGATAATATCTTGATAGAGCTCAAAATAATTAAGACTTGAGACGTTCACCAAAGAGAAGTCATTAAGAAAATCGTTTTCGTTAGCACTCAGTTTTTCTGGATGCAACCAATCGCTGTTATAAATATGCTCAATGACCAGCTTGGTTTTATCAGCTTGGTTAATCCGCTTGTCAGCCAAGCTAATTGCTAAATCATCCTGCAGCTCAACCAACAAAACTACTGGATAAGGAATTAAGGTATGCAATAGCTTGGTTATATTTGTGAGTCTGTCTTTGTGCTTCTTACCAGCTTTTAGCACAACACGTATTACCGCTACTTCTAGGTATTCAACTGTATCAGTCACATACATAGAAATATTAACTGTGTCTGGCTTCAGGGTATTGCGCCATTCTATAGATTGAATAACATCCGTGACTAATTTTTTATCATGACTACTAAGCTCATTGTTATCTATAAGCATTTTTTTAGTGATGCGCGTACCGAGGAATGTAGACTCAGGAAGCTTTAAGTGGTCACATACCTTGTCTATTAAATCAACACGAACTTTAGAATGATTTTTTTCTGCAGGAGCAGCTCGAAAATCTATATATTCCATCATAGGACAACCATATAGCTTATCACTTCAAAGTCATTCACGTTTTGAGTGCTAGATGCTGATAAGACAGTTCCACCTCTATTAAATAGGCTTATGGCACCAATCTCTTCACTTTTACCAGCAATATTTTCCACTGCTTTCGCTAAAAGATTTTGATAATGTTTCATCTGTTTACCGTTTTTAGTTCTGCTAGCAAACTCTTGATAAGCTGGGCTAGACTGGCTAACCTCGGTTAGCTCTGACCCTAGCTTTTTACATAGATCAAGAATGTTCTTGGACTGGGTAAAGGAAAGTAAGACCTCTTCTTCATCAGAGACATAAACAAGATAGTAAGGTGCTAGCGAGTAGCTGTCTTCAACTTGCACTTTACCTTTGATATCTTTTAGACAGAAAATAACACCTGATTCAACCTCATCCTGTAATCCTGCAAACTGGCTTGATTCTGATTTAAATGCTTCTTTAGATATAATCACAGGAGCGAATAAACCAATTGGAGTTTGCTCTAGCAAGCTAGTATTATCTTGCTCATTATTACTAATAAATCCTGTCAAATCCATTCTAAAGTCATTGAGAGTGAGATCCGTGATCGATACACCACCAGATATTTCCTCAAGGTCTACGACGGCATTCTGAAGCTGCTCAAGCTGCTTTCTGCGATACTCAAGGTCATTCATCCCTTTATTGATTTTGGGGTCTTGCTCAATTATATTTTCTTCACCTGTTGCTGAAATATCAAGCAAGACCATTCGACCACTAACTCTAGCTTCAAGATTAATATACTCATCTAATTCCATGTTTGGCCAAAAGTTAACCAGCTGAATGACATCATTGGTTGAACCCAAACGATCAATACGTCCAAAGCGCTGAATGATACGAACTGGATTCCAATGGATATCATAGTTGATAAGATAATCACAGTCTTGAAGGTTCTGACCTTCTGAAATACAATCAGTAGCGATTAAAATATCAATCTCTTCTTCAAACTCAGGGAATACTTTGTCACGTTCTTTCGATTTAGGTGAGAAGTGAGTAAGAAGGCTGTTCAAGTCTGTTTTGAACTTCTTACCATCAGTTCCACGTAAAGTCGTCTCTGTACGTTGCCCTGTAATGATTGCTGAATGGAGACCTAGCTCTTGCTTGGCCCATGGAGAAATATTTTTATATAGGTGTTCCGCTGTATCAGCAAATGCTGTAAAAATGATTACTTTTTTATTATTCTCGTTTATCGGGTTTTTACATTTATCAGAATAATTACTTTTTAGCATCGCTAGCTTCGCATCTCGTGCTGCATCTATACTTTTGGATACACGTAAGATTTCTTGAAGAAAAACACTATCCGCTTCTAAATCTTGAGTAAATCTAATTAAATCTACATCCTGAATTCGAACCTTTGTTTTATTTCCAATTAGGTATGGGGCTAACTCTGGAGACTCAAATTCGAGGTCGTCAATTTCTTCAATTGATGGAGCCATAAACTCTTCTGTCTGCTCATTCATCAGGTTGGAGTCAAAATTCTCTATTTTTTCTAGCAACACATTCACTTGCGTCAGTAACTTTTCTAGCGTTAATGTGAACGAGTGAATTGAGCTCTCCATGCGCTTTAATAAATTAATACGGATAAGATGAATTAAGCTTTCTTCACGATCAATCTGCTTAAATACACTTTTTCCGCCCTTAACCTCTTGGTCATACCTTCGAGCGTATTCAGCTTTTTTATCTACTCTGACGTACTTTATTGGTGAGTAGAACGCTAAAGATAGCCTACGGATATTTTTATTTACTTCTTCTAAAGGTGGGAACTGATCCTTTAGGTCTATTGAAGCCTTAAGGTTGATTGGTAGCAGACGTGTAGGGAATTTCCCCATGTCTGAGGTTCCATAATACTTTTCAATATGTTTGCGAGAACGAGCAATAGTATAAATATCAAGCAACTTAAAATAATCAAAGTTCATTGAATCAAGCAAATCTTTTGAAGTACGCTCATCAGGATCTTGTTCTGCCCACTTTGAAAACCTTGTTTGAGCTTGCTTTAAAGTTCCTTCAATACTGCTAATGCCATGATCTAGCAAAGCATGGTCATTTGCTTCTGTAATAAAAGCCACTTGGTTTTTCATATCATTCAAGCGGTTATTTACTGGTGTAGCAGAAAGCATCAGTACTTTCGTTTTTACACCAGCTTGAATGATATCCTCAAGTAACCTTTGATAGCGATTACGCCCATCTTTTTTAGGATTATTATTCCTAAAATTATGCGACTCATCGATTACAACGAGGTCATAGTTACCCCAATTAATAGTTTCAAGATTTATATCTCCTGAGAACCCAGTGGTACGACTCATGTCCGTATGGTTTAGCACATCATAATTAAAACGGTCGCTTGCAAGTAAGTTACGCTTATCGTTCTGTGTATAGATCAACCAATTATCACGCAATTTTTTTGGACAGAGAACTAAGACCTTATCATTACGAAGCTCATAGTACTTAATTACAGCAAGCGCCTCGAATGTTTTACCCAAGCCTACACTATCAGCAATAATACATCCGTTAAAATGTTCCAGCTTGTTGATTGCACCTAATACGCCATCCTTTTGAAACTTATAGAGCTTATTCCAAACGATAGTATCTTTAAAACCTGTTTTGACTTTTAAAATTTTATCTTCTTGCAACTCACCAATAAAGCCTTTAAAGATACTGTATAAAGTAATGAAATAGATAAATTGCGGTGTTTGATCCGAGGTTAGCTTTGCTAATTCTGCTTGATAAAGCTCTTTAGCTTCTTTGACTTGCGCTTTGCTACTCCAAACTCGATTAAAGAAAGCAAGCAACTCTTTGGCTTGATCAGCACTAGCAAGGGTTATCATATCAAAACCCTTAGATTCAGTTAGACCCAAACCTTGACCGTTAAATTGAGCCCCGTTGATAGCAACCGATTCAGATATTGAATCTACATGTATAACATGCTGATGAACTGCACCAATCTGTTGCACCAGTCGAATTGATGCTTTTTCTTTTAACCAATGTGCAAAATCTTGAGCTATTACCTTTTGTTTTAGCTGATTACGAAACTTATTTTCTAGCGCTGTACCATTCAACGCACCAAATGGAGACTCAGTATCTGATGAGCTTAAATAATCAAACCCTTTGGCTTGAGAAAAAAGCAGTCGAGCTGAATCAACTTTATCAAGTGATTCTTTTAAATGTTCGTATGCGTATATAGAGAAGAGGCCTGTCATTACTGCAAGCTTGTCATTATCTTGAATCGAGCTAATAAGAGTATCGGATACTTTTTCTACTACGTTATCTATTAGCATATTGATTAGATACCTTTTTCTTTAAATTTAGTTTCTTATCTAGTAGCGTGTCTAGCTCAACTAGGTGAACCAAGCTGTTATTAATTACTCTAACTGACCATCAGAATCTATCCGTATATAGTTTGAACCGCCCCGGATATATTAGAGGCTATTTATTTAAGTTGGACCGCTAAAGCTTACGGTGCTGATAACCGCATCATTGAACGAATTGAAGCAATACAAAGCAGTCATACCATCCAAGTGTCAACGACTTCAGGCTACAGCACAGATATTTCGGCAAAGCGCTCTATAGAGCACGGCAGCTGATTGAGAGCTTCTTTGCCAAGCTTAAGTAGTACCGTATGATTGCTACTCGCTCTGATAAGTTAGCCAGTCATTTCTTCTGTTGTTTGGCTTAATTGATGTCACGTCCCAGTCTTCCCTAATTAGTAATTTGGTTTAGAAAACTTCTCTTTTACGCTTACTTGCTTGAATATCTACTATCGCTTGTGTTGTTCTCAATCTAAAGTTTTTTGACTATAGCAATTTAATTCTGTTTCGCTGGAAGAGGTTGATTAAGTATAGACAAATCTACATTTGGCATCATGGAAAGATTATATTGCCACCTTCGGTACTGCTCTACCCATAGCCTTTCTTTTGCTTTAAACTCTTCTTCTAAATGATGAATTTGGTTTCTTAGCTCAGCATTTTCGTTGATAAGTATATCAATAGTCACATCACCCATTGTTTCAATGACCTGTGACTTTACCTCTTTAAGCGTTTGCTTACGTCTATTAAATGCCTGTTTGACCTCAGGGTAGCCCATTAGAGTAAACTTAGAGACAGAATCTTTCCCTAAAGCAGAAGCAACTCGGACAGCGAACTTATCCCATGTCAGCTTGCCTGACCATTTCTTCAATATGTCTTCAACTAAATCCAATTCCTTTTCGCTTATAAGTTTTGGCTTCATAACCCACCCTCTAAAATCGCTAGAAAGTTAGACTCTGTTGTGAGAGTAATCTTTTCACTCAAGGTTGAGTTATCTGTGACCTCTGTAGAATATCCAAGCTCGTTTAGTGCTATTCGCGTTAAGCTCACATCTAGAGCTTCTGGAACACGGATAATAAGCCCTTCAGGATAGTCATCATTATCTAAATATGTTAACAGAGTCTTAATTATTGCAAGTTTTTTACTTTGATAAATGACCCAGCTACTAGCACCTGAATAGTCGTTATTATCAGCTTCTACTGCTCTATTAAGCTCATGTTTGACAACCTGCTCTAATTCTAATAATCGCTCTTTTGTATTCGGCATACCTTTAATGCAAGAGTGCTCTTTACACGTTACACATTCACCTGCTTTTGAACATGGTGACATAGTCCAATCATGCTCGCAGTATCCAAACCCAGAAGCTTGAACTACACCATATCGATCTTTATGACCTAGCATTTCAAAAGTAATAGGTACATTAACCTTTACAGCTTGTAGAGCTTTAGTCCCGTCGTGAGCCTCTAGGCCAAGACTAATTAGTTTTCTTGACTCCTTTGCCAATTCCTCCATAGGACGTAAATCATAAGCTCTGTTGTCTTGAATACGGCTACGTCCTGCAAACATTGCTAAGTCTAATGACTCCATCTCGCCACGTTCAGCCATTGTAGACAACCACACTCGAATTTGATGCGAAGTAATTACTAAGTTGTCTCCGTTTTGTTCCTTTAATCCCACAGATGTAAACAAAGACTGAACTATTGTGCCATTTTTTCTTTTATGAATACTGCCTAAAGCAACATTTAGTTGATTTATAGTAGGAGCAGTAAAACTATAGCCTTTAGATTGAAACTCGCTATGAAGCTCGTTGTCTCTAACAAGGCATAACATGTCTGATACAGGCTTATTAATTTCTGAAAGATTAGGAAACTTAGGAAAAGACTTTTTATAATTTCCCACAGTATAAGCAGCTAAATCTCGATAGGTAATACAGTCCTTTGTTTCAAAAAGATTTTGAATCCACTTTTGCTTGTAGTAATTCAAGAAAGCACTTCTTTCTATAGATTCAGCAGAATCATTCGGTATATTGTCCTGTGAAAGCCCCATAGCCGCTGCAAACTCTAGAATAGTCAGTGGAGCATCTTCGCGATGATCTCCTGCGGTAATGCAGCCATCATGTCGATAGAACTCATTAGGATGCTTGATTGACCACTGTGCAGCTCTTCTAGCAGGCTCTCCAATGTCAATTAGCCTTTGCACCGCCTCTCTCACCGTTGGCTCAATTAGAGGGTGTACAGGCTTCGGTATAAATCCACCACCTTTAGCAGCGACCCAACGAATATTTAAAATAGTATGCTCTTCTTTGACGACTTTACCCGAAGCATCAACCACCTCCTTAAATGCTGTTGTTTCAAATAAACAATCTGTAGTCAGAAAATGTAGCTCTCCACCTCTGCTTGGAGCAGCCATCAATAATACAGCTTGAGATGAATAAAATTGCTCATAAGGCGTTCTAGCTAACCGAAAAGCATCAGCTAAACAACTAATCTGGTGACTAGTTAATAATCTATTTTCTTGCCAAGCTCTATCTTCGTGAGAAGTTCCTGTAGCCTTTTCATTTGGTCGTTTCCAAGGGTTTTTCCATATTGGTATCGTTAAGTTTATTTTATACTCTTGAATATCACTCAATAAACTTTCAAGCACTTGACCAGCACGATATAATGTACCTGAAGATAGACGATTTTCTAAGCTCTCAGTAGTTTTTCGTAGTGTTATACCATTGAAATCAAGAATATCAGCGCTTTCATTAGTTTCGACTAGCATTTCATAAACAGTTTTCAGCACAACCATATAATTTGCAGGATTTCTTTCTTTCCATGTTTGCAAGTCTCTCATGTATGCTTTCGCAAAATCTCTAAAAGGTTGTAGCATTAACTCCCCAGTCTTATTACATTGAGATTTTAGTCCAGTAAAATGCATAGATGAGCTACTACCATTTTTATATATAACCTTCCAGTTGTCGCTATTGAAGCCACCTTGATCCTCATAAATACTCAAGTTACTCTTGGCTCTCTCAATAAAATCAAGAAGGTTTTTTTTGCACTCAACTTCATGCTTTGGCGTAAAAGGTATAACCTGTGTCATATCAAAGCACCTCCTCTAGCTTGATTTTATCGCATGCATTCATAATAGCTTTGACATGGGCTAGTTGAAGATTAAACGATTGTAAAATCAAATCGCTAGCTCCCATAGCTTGCTTATGTTCAATTTCTTCCATTAGATCCAGTAACACATCTTCCCAAGGAGCGTCTAATAATGGTTGAAACTGACTGCATAAAAGACAGGCTTTCAAGCCACTGTTACAGGCAGGAGAGCCTCCACAGTTACCTACCTGATTGTTTGAAGATTGGAAGACACGGCTATTAGGATCATTACCTCTTAATGCTTGAGCTTCGGAATAAATAAGACGCCCTTCAAATTTTGCAGATAACAACTCCATTGCATCATTCATCTTGTCAAAAATTCTCAGTGCTAACTCACCTGTATGCTGAGTATATACACTCAGTTGCTGAGTATCTGAATGATCAAGCAAGTAGGCTAGCTGTACACCTGTAATACCATTCCTAACAAGATTGGTCGCTCTAGTTCGCCTACATCTTATAGGTGTAAAGTGAATGTAGTCGCCTGTACGCTCAGAAATAGCATCACATTTACGGGATATTCGTCTATCCATATAATGAACGTCAATTGCAGATAGATGTAAGTAATCAGGAGTATTTACAATAACGTCTTTATAGTCGCTTACTTTCATTTCTCGCAATGAATCGCGATTCAAAAAAATAGGTAACTGTTCAATATCGTTATCGTCAAGTCTAGGCAATTTAGAAGAAACAAAGGATTTAACCTCATTAACTTGATTTACTACAATCAAATATAAGTCTTCAGTAATAGTTAAAGACCTGCATTCAGAACGGAATTTACCACCTCTTTGTTTCGCTCTTGGGATATTAATAGAATATATATTTCTATTATTGACCACTTTATGAGTAACGTCACATATTCTTAACGCTCTGATTTGGCTTGGTCTTCTAGCTGTTGCATATATAAAATAGAGCCATGTAAACTCCTCTAAAGACAAGATTTTCTCTTGAAAAGCGTTACCCGCCCATATTAATAATGATTGCTGTTCAGTGAGCGTATAAGCGCCCGTATGAGGACATTGATGTAAAACAGCTTTACCTTTTACATTTCCCTTTAAGACTAGCCGATCAAGTGTATCTGATATATCACTATTAACCCCTGGATGTTTCCACTCAACCCAATTTCTCAGTAATGAGCGAATCGTTCCCAACTTATACTCATTTTCAGAGTCTAAAGTTGATTTATACTTCAAAATTAGCTCTGAGCTAATTTTGCCACCTGTGTAGATGTTGGGATCTAACAAATATTGCTTGAAATAATGCCAACAATTTTGAGTATGCTTTGCGGAGACCTCTTCAGCCATCCGTGCAGTAGTAAGCTTAAATCCTTGTAGAACACTACCTGAAACATTTCCTACATTACCCCAATTAATACTGTACGAATTATCCAGTTTCCAAACAACATCTTGAAAATTTGATTCATAGCCTGATTTAGATCTAATAATAAAGGAGTCTGACCTCTCAAGATCTTCTACATAATTATTTAATACTTCAGCGGTGTTCATCTCAGTTAATCATCCTTAGGGTTAATAAGAAAATCCATCTTTTGCATTTCTTGCAATAATAGTGATTCAGCCTGTTTTTTAGTATGCCTCAAGTTGTAAATACTCGAAGAACTTTCATTTTTATGACCCATAAGATACATTCTATTTTCAAGTTCTTTCTTTTCTGAGATGACATCATGTAACCGCCCTTCTTCTCTTGCCTTCTCATTGTTCTTATCAATACTAATCGATAGCCGATTGTTAAAATCATGCCTAAAACCATGCCTAGTTATTCTCTTTGCACCTTTAAATCCATACTTTTTGATGAAGTCAGCTAAATTTTCATCCTCTGCAACTTTTTCAACAATTTTTGAAAACTGTATAAGAGAAATAGGATTTCCAGAACTTGTCCCTTTATGAGATACGAATAAGAAACTATGCTTATTTGCATTACTAATAAGCGGACGTTCTTGAATAACGTATGATCTAATCTCTTCAGATAGTTCAGATGTTATAGGGATATCGCGCTCAAGAGTTTTAGCATTAGGCTCAATTGACCTATAAGTATCCTCAAGGTCATCATGTCTACGACGAATTTCGATTAGGTCTTGAGAGAACTTAATATCAGTTATTTTTAGCTGAAGGATCTCTCCACTTCTCAGACCAGTTTCATACAGCAATCTGAATAAGAGGTAGTTCCGATTTTTGACTAACTCGGTAAAAGGATTCTTGTGGTTGAGTGGCCTTACCAATTCCATAACCTCAAAAAACACTTCTGGAGGTGGGGCTTTAGCATCAGGATCAAACGTTGTTCTACGACTACCACCTTTAGGCTTTTTACTTAAAAGCCACTCTTTAGTTTCTTTAATGATTGCAACATAGCTTGAGAAACTTTTTTTGCTCCTGAGAAGATTATTTGCTAAGAACTCGAAATATTCAGCAACCACTTTAATTCTTTGATTTTGTTGGGCAACGGATACAGTTGCTAATGGTGCTTTAGATGTAGGCTTCTTGAATTGAATTACCTTATTATTCGAATCATTTAGCTTTCGAGCAGTCTTTGTTTGAAGCTTACAATGCTCAGCAATTGATTGAACTTCAGAATGTGAGAAAAACTGAATATTATTACTATTTTTATTTTTTGATGCTGTAATTATCCTATCAGACAAACGAACTTTTATTTTCGCTTCCCAAAGACTGAAATGGTACAAGTGATTAATATAGGCTCTTTGAGTTGAGTGTGTATAAGATCGTACAACAGTAGTCATGAACAACGTTATCCAAAAGTCGGGAATACCATTCTCATCAACAAGAAGAGAAAACCTTTCACCACTTGTCTCAATAAACTCTTTTCTCTTTAAGACTAACATCAGGCTACTACTCTAAGTAAATACAATAAATAATATTATACAAAGTTATCAAATCCAAATACAATATATTTTTGATATAAAAATAGCTCAATGATATTATTATCAATGAGCTACATAGTTATAAATACAACATCTTGTTATTGTATAAGTTAAAACGGAATATCATCATCTACAGGACCATCAGGCATCGCTGTTGGCTTTGACTGTGCTGGTGCTTGAGCTGGCTTATTAAATTGATTCTGCTGCGCTGGTGCACCTTGGTTGTTAAAACCGTTTTGCCCACCTTGTTGCGCCATACCACCAGCTTGATTATAGCCACCCTGCTGATTGTTTGCTTGCTGACCAGAGTTATTTTGACCACCCTGATTGCCATAGCCTTGGTTTTGACCACCTTGGTTATTATTCCCAAAACCACCACCATCATTACTACCACCAGATGCGCCATCTAGCATTTGCATTTGCTCAGCACGAATCTCGGTAATATAACGATCTTGTCCATTGGGATCTTGATATTTACGGGTGCGCAGGCTACCTTCGATATAGACTTTGCTGCCTTTACGCAGATACTGTGCAGCGATTTCACCTAAACGATTAAACAATGAAATACGATGCCATTCAGTTGCTTCTCTTTTTTCGCCGCTCTGCTTGTCTGTCCACTGTTCTGATGTCGCAACCGAAATATTGGTTACGCTGCCACCGTTACTAAATTGACGTGCCTCAGGGTCTGCACCGAGGTTACCGATGATGATAACTTTATTAACACCGCGCATAATACCGTCCTTTTACTTATGAATAATTTAATTACGAGCTTTAATCGAGTATTTAATATGACACATTGATTCTAGCAGTAATATGGTTTTACTTTAACTATTTTTTTTCTAAATATCTAGAGGGCTTTGTGCCAGATGCGACAGCTCTTGTCGCGACACATCAGTCAACTGCGTTTTATCTAATTTTAAATAAGCCACTTGTTCTTTTGCCATGACCACCAATTCATCGACGCCTTCTACTGCCAGCATCTGCCGTGACCAGTCCTGTATATTGATGTTTTTAGGAATCGTCACAGTAGTACTTGATAAATACGGTGGATCGGCAATCGGAATAATAAGCAGCAGGGCGATACCCATGATGACAGCCAATATGCCCCACGCCAGCAGGTTTGGCTGCGTTAATAATAAACCACCCATTGCCCCGCCGACAAATGCGCCAAAGAATTGGCTCGATGAATTCAGTCCCATGGCGGTGGCTTTATTGGCGACTGGCGCGCGTTTAGATATCCATGATGGAATCGTTGCCTCAAGTAAGTTAAAGCCCATAAAGTACAGCAGTAAGCCTAATATAATGCCGACGCCGACCTGACTACCTAACGCCAACAATGCTAAGGCAGCGGTCATCAAGGCAATCGCTCCTAAGAAAACTTGGCGCATTTTACGTTTCTTTTCAGCGATGATAATAAAGGGTATCGCCACGGCAAAGCCAATAAACAACAGTGGTAAATACACCAAACCTTGCTGGCGTACTGACAATCCCATCACTTCATTGAGCTGATGCGGCAAAATGACAAATATCGCGGTCATGGTCAAATGTAGGGCAAAGATACCGATGTGCAAACGGTTTAAGTCACCAATTTTTAGCACGCTAGCCAATTGCTGGCCAATCGACTTATTATCTAGATTATGCTTGAGTACTCGTAGCGGTGTGGGTACGACCAGTAATAATAACATGGCCAAAACGGCAAAACCTGAGGTCAGCCAAAACAGCCCAGAGATACCCAGTGAACCAACCAATAAAGGTCCAAAGGCAAAAGCAAGCATGATCGAGGTGGCAATGGTTAAGCCCATCGTCGCCATCGCTTTGGTGCGCATCTCTTCGCGCGTGACATCGGCTAGTAAGGCCATTAATACCGCAGAGACTGCGCCACTGCCTGCCAGCGCCCGACCAATGATGACCTCATAAATATCCGTCGCATTGGCAGCGATGATACCGCCAACGGCAAATAAGATAAGCCCTAAGAATATAATCGGTTTACGCGGAAATTTATCGGCTGCTAGGCTCATTGGTATCTGAAAGATAGCCTGCCCTAGCCCATAAATACCGACCGCCAAACCAATCAGAAACGGCGTCGCATGCGCATAATTAGCACCATACACAGAAAACACTGGCACAATCATAAACAAACCAATCATCCGCAAGGCAAAAATACCACCTACCCCGAGGATTGCCCGTTTTTCTACGCTATTCATACTTGCCTCACTGGTTCATCATTACTGTTTATCACTGTTGCAATATTTATTTATAGTCGATACGCTTCAAAAGTGTTATAGCGCTACTGGGATGAATTTTGCGCAGCCTCTGTCGGCGTAGGCACAGCACGCAAGTAAAATTCATCCCAGTAGCGTATTTAAACTTATATAACATTTTTATTTCAGCTGACTATATCATTACTGCTCTGTTTGGATCATTACGGCGCTATCGAAGCTTCAGCCTACAATTAAGCCCCCTAGTATAAGACATTCGCCGTTTGCTTGCCGAAACTTTTATCTTACTGCTTCAGCGTCATATCTGACACCAGCTCACGCTACCGGCTTTAGCCAATAATTTTGTTACCAAGTGCATCTTCTGCAGCATTGTACCTTGAATAATGCCGCTATCATGACAATAAAGTAAAGCGTTGCACAGGTTATTGACTTAAAAATCTTAAGATAAAGTTATTTTATAGAATGGTGTTTATAAGATGACAGAAATTAGCTCAAGCTATAACCAGCCACTCATATTAGTGAACCCCTTAGATTAGATTATCTTTACCAATTTCAAGTATTAAACCTAATATTTCATATAAACCGTTATTAATATTGCTGTGTGAAAATACTTTATGAAAACGGCACATTTTTTATAAAGCAATATTAATTTAAAAAACAGCTATTTTAATGATCAGCTATCTTTTGTAGCCAAACCTCAGTCTAAAACAAAGCTTTAGTCAATATTTATCAACCTTTTAAATTTCAAACATTTGGTTTTATAGTCTATTCAAAATAACTTGGATACAAAGAAGACGAGTAAAAGTACTACTAGTAGATTAATCGAGGCTGACACCGTATCCGCTTTATATAGAATTTGACTATATACACTTTATCAAATAGGAAACCTATCACCGATGGCACACGACCATATTGCAATACGCGGCGCACGTACACACAATCTAAAAAACATCGACTTAGATATTCCACGAGATAAATTTGTGGTGATTACGGGTTTATCAGGCTCTGGTAAATCCTCATTGGCATTTGATACGCTTTACGCAGAAGGGCAACGTCGTTATGTCGAGAGCTTGTCGGCATACGCACGCCAATTCCTCTCACAGATGGAGAAGCCTGACGTCGATAGTATCGAGGGTTTATCGCCAGCGATTGCTATCGAGCAAAAATCGACCAACCATAACCCGCGTTCAACCGTCGGTACGATTACCGAGATTTATGACTATCTGCGTCTGCTCTATGCGCGTATCGGTACGCCCTATTGCCCAGAGCACGGCGAGCCAATGGTAGCGCAGTCGGTCACCGAAATGGTCGATCAAGTTATGGCGTTGCCAGATGACACCAAGCTTATGATTTTAGCGCCGGTCATTCGTGAGCGTAAAGGCGAGCACACGGTATTGCTTGAGCAATTGATTGGCCAAGGGTTTGTGCGTGTGCGCGTCGATGGTGATGTTTATGATACCGACGAGCTACCGACACTCGATAAAAAGAAAAAGCATACCATCGAAGTAGTAGTCGATCGCTTTAAAGTCCGTGATGACTTGGGCAATCGCGTTGCAGAAAGTTTAGAAACTGCCCTACGTTTAGGTCAGGGTCTGGTCACGCTACACTTCATGGACGGCAATCCAAAAGAAGGCGGCGATGCCAATCAAGTGATGTCAGCGAAGCACTCATGCCCCGTCTGTGATCGCGCGGTCTCTGAGCTTGAGCCACGTATGTTTAGTTTTAACAATCCATATGGTGCTTGCCCAAGTTGTGATGGTCTCGGTAAACGTCAGTATTTTTCTGCTGAAAAGCTGATTACTCATCATGAAAAATCGCTCAATCAAGGAGCGATTAATGGCTGGGATAAGCGTCATGCGTATTACTTCGGTTTGCTCTCTACTGTTTGTAATCATTTTAAAATCGATATGGATGCACCGTGGCAAGAGCTGCCAAAAACGCAGCAAGATATCATCATGCATGGTTCTGGTAAAGAAAAACTGAGCTTTAACTTTACTGATGAGCGCGGCCGTAAAACCAATAAAACCGTGCCATTTGAAGGGGTGCTACCGTACTTAGAACGCCGTTATGCCAAGACTCAAAGCAACCTTGTCCGTGACGAGCTGGCGAAATATCTGGCGGATACCACTTGTAACGTCTGTGATGGCGCGCGTCTGAATGAAATCTCGCGCAATGTCCGTGTTGACAACCAAACCATCGCTGAAATCGTTAAGCTGTCTATCGGTGATGCGGCTGATTATTATCAAACTCTTAAAATCGGTGGTCATAAAGGTGAAGTGGCTGAAAAAATCTTCAAAGAGATTAATGAGCGTCTAAATTTCTTGGTCAGTGTTGGTCTTGACTACCTTAATCTTGCTCGCTCTGCTGAAACCTTGTCAGGCGGTGAAGCGCAGCGTATTCGTCTTGCCAGCCAAATTGGCGCTGGTCTCATGGGCGTGATGTATGTGCTTGATGAACCATCGATTGGCCTGCATCAGCGCGACAATGATCGCTTGCTAAAAACTCTCACGCGCTTACGTGATTTGGGCAATACCGTGCTGGTTGTGGAACACGATGAAGACGCCATTCGCCAAGCGGATCACGTCATCGATATCGGTGTCGGCGCGGGTGTGCATGGTGGCCACGTCATCGCCCAAGGCACGGTCGATGAGATTATGGCAACTAAAGGGTCGCTCACCGGACAATATATGTCTGGTAAGAAAAAAATCGAGATTCCAACCATTCGCCATAAAGCCAAAACCATCGATATGGAAGTCAAAGGTAAAGCTAAGCCCAAACAAGTACCAATGTCGATTGAGCTAAAAGGCGCGTCAGGTAACAACCTAAAAGATGTGGATTTGAGCTTACCGGTCGGTATCATGACTTGTATCACTGGTGTTTCTGGCTCTGGTAAATCAACTTTGATTAACCGTACCTTGATGCCTATCGCTGCTACGCAATTGAATAACGCCTCAACGCTTATTGCCGATAAACATGACAGCATCAGCGGTCTGGAGCATTTGGATAAAATGGTCGATATCGATCAAAGCCCGATTGGTCGTACACCGCGCTCAAACCCAGCGACTTATACGGGCGTGTTTACACCAGTGCGTGAAATGTTTGCACAGACGCAAGAAGCACGTGCCCGTGGTTATAAACCTGGTCGCTTTAGCTTTAACGTTAAAGGCGGTCGCTGTGAGATGTGCCAAGGTGATGGCCTGATCAAAGTTGAGATGCACTTTTTGCCCGACATGTATGTGCCGTGTGATACTTGTGAAGGCAAGCGCTATAACCGCGAGACTTTAGAGATTCACTATAAAGGCAAGAGCATTGCTGACGTACTCGATATGACCGTAGAAGATGCCACAGAGTTCTTCTCAGCTATCCCAGCGATTTATCGTCGTTTGCAAGCATTGATGGATGTTGGTCTTGGCTATATCCGCTTGGGTCAGTCTGCACCAACGTTATCAGGTGGTGAAGCGCAGCGGGTGAAACTGGCGCGTGAGCTTGCCAAACGTGATACTGGACAGACGCTGTATATCTTAGATGAGCCGACCACTGGTTTGCATTTCCATGATATCAATAAGCTGCTTAATATCCTGCATGCGCTACGCGATAAAGGTAATACCATCGTAGTCATTGAGCATAATCTTGACGTTATAAAAACTGCCGACTGGGTGATTGATTTAGGTCCTGAAGGCGGTAAAGGTGGTGGCATGATTATCGCTGAAGGCACACCTGAGGAAGTCGCGGAAGTCAAAGGCTCATATACGGGTGAGTTCTTGAAACCGATGCTTAAGCAAGCGATGAAAGAAGTGAGTTAATACAAATTAGTGAATAATTGATAAAAGGCTACTCTTTAAGGAGTGGCCTTTTTTGTTGGGTTGAGTTTGGTTGTTGTAGCCAATCCCGCTTTTGTCATTATTTACTGTAGACGTAAGATGCACTTCATCCTTTAAGGGAGAAATATTTTTTAATACTTGTTGTACGAGACGAACTCTATTCATTTAAATGATCACTTCCGATACGTGACCAAAAATTCAACTGATATTTGTTGACTTTTATGCTTAACTAAGTTTAATTTCTTAATAATAAACCTTGTTTGCAAACAAGGTTTTAGAATAATAATTTTAGGACAGTATTATGGCAGCTTATATCACAGTGGGCGCAACCACCACTCTTGGTGGCAAAGTAATCACTGGTTCACCATATACCACGCATAATGGTGTTCAAGTCTCGCGTAAAGGCGATAAGGTCATTTGTAAGAAGTGCAAAAAGCTCACTACTATTCTCAATCAATAAGACTATCTTTCTTTAACAATAATCTACCTTATATTAATAATGGTTGACGTAAGATAAAATTAAACCAACCGCCTTTAAATATTTCTTCGCAAAAAAAAGGTAAGTCGTTTGACTTACCTTTTTTGTTAGTATTTACTGATTTAATAGCATTTACTGAATTATTTACGTTTAATGGTTCTAGTAGTAGTGGCGTTAGTATTTGCATTAGTGGTTGCGTTAGTAGGCGCTTTAGCAGCCGTTTGATAAACTGGCATAACTTCAGGTAAGAGTGCCTGAATTTTAGCGATACGCTGCCCAGAGTTTGGATGCGTAGACATCAAAGTGACTATGGCGTTGCTACGACCGTTTGCAGCCTCCATTTTTTCCCACACTGAAACTGCAGACTCTGGATTGTAGCCTGCCTGCGCCATCAGACGTAAACCACCAGCATCGGCTTGTGATTCTTGACTACGAGAAAATGGCTTATCAAGTCCGTAGTCACTAATCAAACCCAACGCCTCATCATTTAACCCTGTTTTTGCCTGTAGTTGCGCACCACCTAACTGCAGCGCTAAGCCAGTCAGAACTTTTTGTCCAGCATCTTTTTTACTGTGCTCAGATAACGCATGGGTCATTTCGTGTCCCATAATTGCAGCGATTTCTGCATCTGTTAACTTTAACTTTTCTACAATACCGGTATAAAAAGCCATTTTACCACCAGGCATTGCCCAAGCATTTAATTCAGGTGAACGTATAACAGTGACCTGCCAATCAAAAGGGACGCCTGTTGTATTAGCGCTAACGGCGTAGGGCTTCATACGATTAAAGACTCTTTTAACTCGAATGGCGGTGGCAGACGCATTATCTACTGCGCCTTGACTATTCGCGGTAGAAACCACTTGAGAGTAACTTTTAGCTGCATCGGTATTTAATGTAGCAGTATCATAGCCTGCAAAATCGGCTACAGTAGTACAACCCGCCAAAGTAGTAATGGTAGTCAGCAATAAAGCATTTTTTATTTTATTAACAGTTTTCATTAAACGTCCTAGTTGAGAAATACAGTCAAGTTAAATGGCTAAATTAGAGGTTATGAAGTTATAAGTTTAGAACGTTACTATCTAAATTTATATCTTGTACGACCCTGATTGATAGCAATATATATAATTGAGGATGTAACTGAAATGTAAGTAATGTTTCTGAATCGCCGAAAGAGATTATCATAGCGAAAAATAAAAGTCTATCATTTAAATAAACTATAGTTCGTTTTTCTAGAATCATAATCTTTACTTAACTCACATTTGAAGCATACAACTTTATTTGGTGGTGTGTCAGAAAGTATGCTGAAGAAATAAAGGAGGGTGACAGCCAAAGCAAGATGATATATTTGAGGTTATGAAGACACAAATAGATATCAGCTGCCCCGACTGTCACAGTCCCAGTTTAAAGAAAAATGGCAAAAAAAGCTATGGCAAGCAGAATTATCAATGTAAGGACTGCAAACGTCAGTTTATTGGCGACCATGCATTAACTTATAACGGCTGTCACTCTAAAGTGGAAGAGCTTATACGGCTCATGACAGTTAGAGGCTGCGGTGTTAGAGACATAGCTGTTATAGCCTCAGTCAGTATCGGTAAAGTATTGAGCACCATAGGCTCATCTGTTTA
>NZ_RRYX01000038.1:0-24719 GCF_014861375.1 Psychrobacter sp. FME5
AAGACCATTACCTCTGACAATGGTAAAGAGTTTGCTCAGCATAAGAAGGTGAAACGAAAGCTCTTTACTTCCTTCTTCTTTGCCGATGCTTATGCGTCATGGCAGCGAGGAACCAACGAGAATACTAACGGCTTAATCAGAGAGTTCTTGCCTAAGGGTTGTGACTTTAGACAAGTCTCTGATAATGAGATACAGGACATTGAGAATAAACTAAACAACAGACCAAGAAAACGCTTAGGGTTTAAAACGCCCAATCAGGTGTTCTATAATATAATTTAGCGTTGCACTTGGTGTGTTAATCTAAGCTTTATATAAACCTCAATCAGGTAGCTCAATTATGAATAGCCCTTCTAAACCATATTTAATCGCCCCTTCTATTTTATCAGCTGATTTTGCGCGTTTAGGCGAAGAGGTTGAAAAGGTACTAGAGTCGGGTGCCGATGTGATTCATTTTGATGTAATGGACAATCATTACGTGCCCAACCTGACGTTTGGTAGTATGATTTGTAAAGCGCTGCGAGATTATGGCATTGATGCACCAATCGATGTACACCTTATGGTTAGCCCCGTTGATAGTATGATTGAGCAGTTTTTAGAAGCAGGTGCGAGCATCATCACTTTTCATCCAGAAGCCAGCGGCCATGTCGATCGCTCTTTGCAGTTGATTAAAGATGGCGGGGCAGAGTGCGGTTTGGTCCTGAATCCAGCAACGCCGCTACATTATTTAGATTATGTGATGGATAAAGTGGATCAAATCTTACTGATGAGTGTCAATCCAGGCTATGGTGGTCAGTCGTTTATTGAAGGCACTTTAGATAAAGTGCGCCAAGTCCGTCAGCGTATCATTACCAGTGGTCGCCCTATCAGATTAGAAGTCGATGGTGGTATCAAAGCCAGTAATATTCGCGCGATTGCCGAAGCGGGTGCTGATATGTTCGTCGCTGGTTCAGCCATATTTAACCAAGAAGACTATAAGTCTGCTATCGATGCCATGCGTGTAGAGCTGGCATTGGCTAATGGGCATTAACAGCCATTACATTGAATAATCATTATATAATGTTAAGATATTTTATATAACGATGTGCAGCCATGTACAACGATAAGTCATGTAAAGGTGAAATATGGACACGAAAAAACCAATTAACTCGTCAATACCGCCTGAAGCAGTAAACAGTCCTGAGCAACCCCTTCAGAATGAGCCAAAAAAGCCTAGCTTAGTCCCCAAAGGTATTACCATTGGGCTGGCTGTTTTTGCGCTTGTACTCAGTCTTGCAGGTTATGGCTTTCGTTTGATGGTGGGTGATGACACTGGTGAAGTATTACGCCACGCTGTGGTCATTGTACCGGCATTTATGATTGGTATTCCCCTGTTTTTTTGGATCGGCTCACGTGTGCTCAACAAGGTCAAAGGTATGCATATAGAAAGCTGGAATGCCATTAGTTTGGGCTACTTGACCGCTTGTATCTCGATGCTTTGGTTGATGGGAACTTACAGTTAGTCCTATGCCAGCTAATCTGCTATTTTTGAAGATTAAAGCAAATTGCTAGCGAAATTATCTCCCATCAGGAATTTATTATTCATTAATAAGTGACGCTACTATCGCGTGACTGGAATTTTACATGCGAATCATACCAACCAAAATTGCCAATATCATTTATCCAAAAGACCTACCAAATGGCTTATTTACTAGCTTGATTATAGCTTGTTTGCTGTTAGGACTGGCCTCACTGCGTAACGGTACAGATTTACAAGGTTGGCTCAATGTTATCGAAAACTGGCTGCTTATGCTGCTCATATTCCCTACCGCTACGGCGGCGGTTGCCTTACCTTTCAAATACCGTGACCCGACGTTAGAGCTAAAGCTCATGTACTATCTTGGTATGTTTGTTGCCTTTTTATTTACTATGGCAAAACTGCGCTATTGGCGTTAATCCGTGATACGTTTTTATGTAGTCGATACGGTTAAATATCGGTTTTGCAAAAGACTTATATGACAGCACTTGAATTGTAGGCTTAAAGCGTCCATTGTATGAATAAGAACGTTTTGCCCGCATGACTGTAGGATGATAGCTGTGATACATTAGATTATAAGGTTTTACAGGTATGAAACGGGATAATAAGGAAAAAATTGATGCCATACGATATTGATAATGAAATAGAAGTAGATAACGACAGTGCTGACCAGTTTGCAGGATTTGCTAAAGAAACCACGCTTGAGCTGGTGGAAGCAGAGGATGGCAGATTGCTCTTACGTGACGCTGAACAAGATGAAGCGCCGCTGATGACCATTGATTTTTCTGAAAAGCTCAAAGAGATATTAGGCAGTGATACCCAAGCGATTGGTCAGCATATGATTCATGCGGCGATTCAGGTCATCATGCAAAAGCAAATGAGTCAATGGCACGCGCATGTCTATGATAAAGAGCCAACGCATTATAGTTAATATTTAGTCTATCTAATAATAACAGACACTTAAAATCGCGCGCATAAAAAAGGGTATATCAATGGATATACCCTTTTTTATTGCAAATAGTTTGTTTATAGAAAGTATCTATAAAAATAGTTTCTATAGATAATAGCAACTATTTGATTTTAGCTTCTTTAAAGATCACGTGCTGGCGTACTTTTGGATCAAACTTTTTGATTTCCATTTTGCCAGGCATAGTGCGCTTGTTTTTGGTAGTGGTGTAGTAATAGCCAGTACCAGCAGTTGATACTAATTTAATTTTATCTCTCATGATAGCTTTCCTGTAAATGAGGGGTCTTCAAACGATAGGTACGGATCTAAAGTATTCAGTTGCCACAAATAATGTAGCAGAAAAGCAGCTTAAACGACGAAGATGTTCGAGGGCTTAAGCTGCCAGTCTTAACTTATACTTTTTGACCTTGTGCGCGTAGATCCGCTAACACTTTATCGATACCAAGTTTGTCAATGGTGCGCATACCTTTGGTAGACACACGTAGACGTACAAAACGATTTTCAGACTCTACCCAAAAACGATGGTTATGAAGGTTTGGTAGAAAGCGACGACGGGTTTTGTTGTTTGCGTGCGAAACATTATTACCCACCATAGGGCGCTTTCCAGTCACTTGGCAAACTCGAGACATGGCGAACTCCTAATCTATGAGGTATGAGTTTTTCTCATACCAGTCTGGGCAAGTTGCACGTTTTTGCGGCATGGACACAGCAAGCGGCAAGCTTTGCACCAAACAAAACTATATGAAGGTTGAGCTGGTATGACTGTCATCTAAAGGCAAATAACAGGCTGACCAATTCAGAAAATTTTAAAGCCGACATTTATACCATAAAAGAGAGGGATACTCAAATATTTTTATGATTATTGTTGGTTTAAAGGACAGCCATTATACCTTGAAATGAGCCCGCTATGTTGTTGATTATTTAATAGTAAAGATTAATTTTTAGTTGTAAGTTATAACAAAAGTTAGTAAAGTTGCTGTTATATATTTAATACAATCTGTTAATATAACTGGCATTACTGTAAATCTATGTATCATTACCAATCTACTATGATTCTGTGTAATGATTTTTGCTTATTTACTCGAATAAATTACTGCCGACGCGGAGTTCAACACATGTCCTACAGCTCACTATCTCTTCCTTCTAAGTTATTTCAGCTCACTTCTTTGACTTTGGCGCTAGCATTAGCAGGTTGTGGTGGAGGGGATGGTGATACAGTCGATTCTATCGCCCCTGAACCTGATTTGGGCGTACAACCAGGTACCGGCACAGGCGGTAACGATAATGGTGGCAATAATAACGGCGGTAACGATAATGGTGGCGAACAGACACCTGCAGAAGATTTTAGCCTACAAAAACTTTATACCGATCCAACCAATATCAAGCTGACCGATGAGCCTGTTACATTTAATGTCACCGTCAAAGCAGTGGCAAAATCAGGTGGTGCGGCGATTAACAGGTCGGTGAGCTTGAGTGTTGATGATTCTACTAATACTGGGGTGACTATTCAGGGCGCTAGTGTTCAGAGTACTGATGACAAAGGTGAGGCTACCTACGAGCTTAAGCTCAACCCATTAGTACTCGATGAGGAACAAAAAGCGGACTTGATCGAAAATGGTTTTGGATTAAAAGCAGTCGCCAAACAGTCCTCAGATGGCTCAGAAATTACTCAGGTCACAACCGTTCGTGTTAGTAAAGAAGGCAGTGGTGATGGTGGACAAGCGGCAATAGTTAGTAAGCTTAATATAGAAAATAATCTACAAACCACTTCTGTCTCTAATAATAAGCTGAATCCCTACGGTGATACAGCTAAGTTTAATGTTATTGTCAAAAATACCGACGGCGCGCGTGTAAAAGATGTGACTGTTGGCATGGGTATTGCCGATATCAAAGGCATTGCCATTATCGGTGGTAATAACAAAACCACTGATACGAATGGTATCGCAGCCTTTAATGTAAAAATTGATGAGAACTTAACCAAAGCTGAGCGTGACAAGCTGCTACGAGGCGTTGCTTACGCTATTAATATCAAAGAAAAAAATGGCGCAACTAAGAAAAAAGAAGGAACGTTATCTGTTGCAATACCTGTATCAGATTATAAGCTTGCCATCTCTGGCAACTCAAATGCTATCAATGCCTATGGTGAGAAACAAACACTCACTATTAATGCTAGCCCTGCCAACAATAAAGTACCGACAAAAATCAATGAGGCAAAGGTATCTATTAAGCTCAATAAAACCATCGAAGGCGTAAGTTTAAGCACTGAGACGCTCACCCTTGATGCCAAAGGACAAGCGGTAGTAGATATCGTTGTAGCTCCAACATTAACAGCAGCAGAGCGCAAGGCGCTTGCTAAAGATGGTATCAGTTACACGGTAACGTTGTCTGAGCCCAATCATTCAGTGACTGTAGCAAAGGATAAGAGTGGCGTTGAGATACCCGCTGCAAAGTATGACATCAGTTTTAATGATAGTAGTAAAAAACAATTATCAAGCTCAGGTGACAGCGCTATTATTAGCTTCCGAGTAAATGATAAAAATGGTAGGGTAATTGCTAATCGAGATGTCACAGCAACTTTGCCAAAAGCTCTAGTCGACTCTGGCTTACTGACTTTAGATAGTGCTGCGACACAAACTACCAATAGTAAAGGTGTAGTCAGTTATAAAGTTAGTGTTCCAGCAGGTTTGACTAAATCACAGAGAGATAAGCTGGAAGCGAAAAAAGACTTTGTGTTAACTGCTAAAGCGGTTGAAGCATCGGGTGCAAGTAGTACTATTAGCAGCTCGTCTATAGAAATTAGTTCAGCTGTAGAAAAAAGCGATATCAAACTAACCTCTATCAGCTCACCTAAGGTGGTCACTGTCACAGACAAGCAGTTTGAGATCCAAGTATCTGCTAAACGCTCTAACGGTAATGCCGCAGCTGGGGAAAAAATAAAACTTGTGATTAAGGGTTTGCCGGGAGTCAGCATTCAAGGTAATGAACAAACAACAAACGAAGCCGGTAATGCGAAATTTACCGTCAACCTTAGTCAAGATCTAAGTAAAGAAGAGCGGACAGCGCTAGTTGACTCGGATATTCCTTACACTGCTATCTTAATAGATGGTGATGGTAAGGAAGCAAAAATTGAAAAGAAAGTTGATGTAGTTCAGCCAGCAACGAGCTTAGAGTTTTCCACTATTACAAGCCCAACAATTAGTGAGCTTGGCGGTAGTGGCTTTGTGAATGTCAGACTAACAGACAAACAAGAACCTAATCAGCCGATTAAAAACAAAGAAGTTAGTATCCAACTGGGTAAAAAAGCACAAGACTATGGCGTCACGCTCGACAAAGTCAGCAACAGTACTGATTTTAATGGTGAGACTACCTTTAAAATTACTATTCCAGAAGGACTCACTACCGCACAGCGTACTGACTTGAAAGCTGCGGGTATCAATTACCAACTGTCTTATGTTGAAAGCGGTATCAAATATGACTCTGTAATAAAAAAAGTCGCTATCAGTAAACCCAAAGTTGTATTAGATATCTTAAACAGCAGTAATCAAGCGACTTATAAACTCAACAATGTGGGTGATAACAAAGTCATTCAAGCTCAGTTGAACAATCAAACTGATAAGACTTTAATTGGTGGTCAAGCTGTCAGTTTAGTGTTTGATAATAATAAATTGGCACAATTATTGACCGTTAATGGACAACTAGGTTCAGCAAATATTAAAGCGGATACTGATGATAATGGTGTCGTTAGCTTTGATATTGTCGTGCCTAGTAACTTGACTGATGATGAAAAAGAAGCATTAAAAGGTAAATCTCTAACAGCAACACTGACTGAGTCAGTAACGGGTAAAACACAAAAGGTAACTGTCGAAGTCCAGTCTATGACCGCAGCCGTCTTGTTGAGCAACACCCAATCAGAACCGTTGAATTTAAATGGTGGTGAGACACAAATAACGGTGATTGCACAAGACAAAGATAACAATATCGTTACTGGTCAAAAAGTTTTTCTTGCGCTGCCAGCTACTGTCGCCAGTAAAGGGGTTACCTTGGTATCTGGTAGCCAAACGACTGATAATTCGGGTAAAGCCGTATTTACTATTGCCGTACCCAATAACTTAACTGAGGATCAGAAAAAGGCCATTGGGAATAGTTTTGATATTGTGTTATCAGCCGCGGACGCTAGTGGCAATATCGTTACTAAAAGTGCTACTGTCAGTACGGAAACTCCAGATCTTAATGGTACTAAAGAAAACCTAACTATCGGCGCCAATAAAGTCGTCAATACCAAAGGTGATAGCTTTAAAGTGTTTGTACGCGTCGCTGATAAAGATAGCGCTGTTAAGGGTCGCGAGGTTCGCTTAAACGTTGATGAACCAATTAAAACGGGCGTTAGCATAACCAACGGTACGGCGACGACTAACAGTGATGGCGTGGCTACCTTTGATCTAAAGCTTGAATCAGGCGCAAACGTCGATCAGGCCTTGCTTGAAAAAGGTATTAAGCTAACGGCAACCACGACCACTGCTAAAAATACTAAATTAGAGCAAAGCTATATCGTCGCCGTCGATACCGCAACTATCGATAACTATCAAATACTAGTCACCTCAGACAAGTCCACATTGACGACCGGCGGTGACCAGACCAACGCAACCTTCCGCGTGACCGATAGCAATGGCGGTATCTTAGCAGGCGTGCCAGTACAGCTGAGCATTGCCAATCTCGCTGCTAGCGGCGCGGCATTGACCACTCCAAGTATGGTTACCACTGACGCCAACGGTCAAATTGACGTCGGTATCCTTTTGGCGGCCAATAACATCAACGCGCGCTTAAATCATGCCATTGATATTGAAGCTAAGATTACGACGCCAGTTTATGATGCTAAAGGTGACGTAACACTAGAAGTTCGTGAAAGGAAAACGCTAAGTTTGTCTGCGATTGGTACTATTATTGATATCACCGCATCAGAAACTAAGCTTAAAGATGGTCAAGCCACTACTATTAGCACCACCCTTATCGATGGCGCAGGGCAAGCGATTGCTAATGCTGATATGGAGCTGGTCAATGCTGATGGCACCATTATTGCGCCAACAGCGACAGCAACTACTAATGCTGATGGACAGGCGGTCTTTGAACTGTCTGAAGACAAGCTCACCTTTGATAGCAATGGTAACCTGCAAGTCTATGCTCGTGCATTTGGTGAAAATAAAATCAATGATCAGCGCAGTATCAGTAGTATTGATTTGATTAAAGTCTCGCAAGCGGGTATCAGTTTTATAAACATTGAAGATACTTATGACGTTAATGAGCCACAAGAGATTCAAATACAAATTCGTGCTGATAGCGCAGAGCAGGCGGCAAAACTTGTAGGGAAGGCGGTTGAGGTACAAACGACTATCGGTAGCTTAATCCCCAACTATTTAGACAAGTTTACCGATAAGGTCATTGTCAGCAAGCCTATCAAAACGAGCGATATTAAAGATAATGTCGTTACTGTAAAAGTATGGTTAAAGTCTGGCCTTGCTGGTACTACCGTATTACAAGCGACCATTTTAGGTGAGAATGTAAATGGTCAGCCAAAATATCAAGTAACAGCCGATACACGCTTCCGTGCTACGACACCTGCGAAGATGCTATTCCAAACAGTTAAATCAGTTATCACTCCAGGTAGCAGCACCGAAGTAGTTGCCACGGTCAAAGATAAAAATGATGTGCCTGTCGAAGGTCAGACAGTCGTCTTTAGCCGTGCATCAGACTCATCAGCAGGGCGCTTATCGGCTGCTACCGCGATAACAGACCGTAGAGGTGAAGCACGTGTGGTTTATACAGCCAATGCTAGCTCACCGATTGGCGGCGTAGTCATCAATGGACGTTTGTTAAATGATAGTGCGAATATCGGTACTAAAACCACCAACATTACCGTATCTGAGGAAGCGGTCTATACCACTTTAGCATTTGCCAATAAACTATCCTCTGATGATATTTATTACACAGTACGTGGTTCTATCTCTGTCATGGACGGCTCAGGTCGCGCCGTACCAAATAAAGAAGTGTCTATTAAGTCTTATGCAGTTGAATACGCACAAGGTAAATACTGCTTGTTAGAAAGTACTGTCACGTATCAAAAGGCGTCTGTGCCTAAGCTTGATGAAGATGGCGAGGTAGTCAAAGATAAAAATGATGATCCTATACTAGACAGCACTCCCGATCCTTTACAAAAGTCTGAAAAAACATCTGAGTCTTCAAGATCTGGTTGGAAGCCAACAGAGGATAGTAATTACAATTACACCTTAGACAAAGACCCAATCTTAAATGAAGATAAAAATGGCAACGATAGCTTGGATGCTATTAATCCTGTCGCTATTATTGGTGGTACATTATCTGATGATGGTTATACTTTCGTGACGGATGATGAAGGTCGTGCTGACTTTGAAATTCGTTACCCAATGCGCTATTCAAACTGGGTAAAAGTACGTTTTGATGCCACTACCTTCTTAAATGGTAGTGAGAGCACTCAAAGCATCAACTACACCCTGCCATCAGCTGAAAGTGACTTGATCATTAATGGCTCAAACCTTCAAACCCCATGGATTGATAATGAAAGTCCATTTGGTGCTGGTGGTGCAATCTGTGTGAATAGCGTAAATATTGATATTCAGGAAAAAGACAACTTGAAAAGGCCTAAAATTCCTGCATCGACTACAGTCACTTTGACACCTTATTCACCTAACTATTCTATTCTGTGGAATGGGGAAACAACATTCAACAAGCATCAGCAAGGTTACAATTCATACATCATGAACTTCAACGAGGCATATAGTAGAGGGGATACAGTGACTGTTACTAATAATGGATTTAGAATGTTTAGTAAAGTATTAAAAGTCGAATAGCCATTAGATACCCTGAATAAAAGTTTGTTATTTATAAATACAAAAACCCCCAGCCTCGCGTTGGGGGTTTTTGTATTTATAACCTCAATAACTAAAAACAATCAACTCAATCAGCAAATTTTTGTAAAAGCGATTAGAATAGTCGGTTTGCTTTGCTGCTGATAGCATTTAATGTCAGAGGCAAGTTTCATTTTTAATTGGGCGTACTATGTCAGACACTGCAACGATTACCTCATCGAAAAACTCATCTTCGACACTATTTAATAATTCATCTAATAAAACAGCCATCGATACCGCCACGCTACTTATTAAATGCCGCGATCAAGCCGGTATTGTACAGGCGGTATCTGAGTTCATTCATCGCTACGGCGCTAATATTATCACCCTAGATCAGTACTCAACCGCACACGAAGGCGGTCAGTACTTTATGCGTTTAGAGTTTGCTTTAGCAGGGTTGAGTGAGATTATTGATAACTTTGAAGCCAGCTTTGCCCATACAGTTGCCAAACGCCATAATATGGAATGGCGCTTACATAATAATGCGATTAAGACCAAAGTCGGTATCTTAGTATCTAAATTTGACCATGCCTTATTAGACTTGCTATGGCGTCATCAGCGCGGATTGCTCGATTGTGAGATAACTTCGGTCGTCAGTAACCATGAAGACTTACGTCAAGCGGTAGAGAATTTTGGTATTACCTTCCATCATGTTGCTGTGACCAAAGACAATAAAGTGGAGGCAGAAGCGCAGATTCATCAGTTGATGGCTGGCAATGATTTGCTGGTATTGGCGCGCTATATGCAGATATTGTCGTCTGATTTTGTCAAACGTTGGCCGATGCAGGTTATTAATATTCATCATTCATTTTTGCCAGCGTTTGTTGGCGCTGACCCTTATCGTCAAGCTTACGATAAAGGCGTCAAACTCATCGGCGCGACGGCGCACTATGTCACGGCCGAGCTTGACCAAGGGCCTATCATCGAGCAAGATGTCCACCGTGTGACTCATCGCCAAGGGGTAGTGGAATTGCGAGCTATTGGTCGTGATATCGAGCGCAATGTATTGGCGCGTGCCGTCAATTGGCATGTGCAAAATCGCGTGATTGTGACAGGAAATAAAACAGTGGTTTTTAATTAGCTTCTAATTAAAGTAGTTTTACATTGAGAATAGCCCATTAAAAGAAAAGATATTCAATAAAAAAGCCACGAGTATTAAATGATAATACTTGCGGCTTTTTACTATGCTACTACTGCAGAAGTGGTTTTATAACAGCATCTCTAACACAAACTTGCTACCGACAAAGCCAATCGCCAATAATATAAAAGCGTAGATAGTTATATTCGCGGCACGCTTACCACGCCATCCTGCACGCCAGTTTCCTAAAAGCAATGCGCCAAATAATAACCACGACAGCAGGCTAAACACAGTTTTGTGGGCAAGATGTTGTGCCATCAAGTCTTCTACATAGATAATGCCAATGCCAATGCCGAGGGCGATACTGAGCAGAACAAAACCGACCAACAGCATATCAAATAACAGACTTTCCATGCTTTGCAAAGAGGGCAGCTTATTGACCCAAAATCGATGAATCGATTGATGCTTAAGCTCACGGATTTGTAGACGCAAAAACAGCGCTTGTACTGCGGCCATCAGCAGCACACAATAGGCAGCAAGCGATAGCAATATATGAGCTTCCAGCCCGATACTGATATCAGTAATCGGACGATAAGGCGCACGGCCAATATAGCCGACTACCATACCTATGAATGCGGTTGGTGCGGCTAAGATGCCTAGACTAACAATAGGCCGGTATAGAGAAAACATGACGTAAAAAAATAAGAAAAATAAACTGATCAAGCTGATGATATTGAACAGGTTAAAATTTAGTCCATAAAGGGTGACCACGTGCGGATAAAGTAGCGTCGCATGCGCCAACATACCTATAGACAATAGGCCTAAGCTTATGCTTTTATAAATGGGTTTATTCTGAATCAGCGCCCAACCAATGTGAATGCTGACTAAGAGATAAGCCATACCAGCAAGTAAGAATACAAGTTGCAAGATAAGAACCTCATCTCATAATGAGCGCAAAAAGCCGCTCAATTTAATGCTAAAGTGGTATTATTAGAATAATCATCCAATTTATCATAAAATGGCCACCAATTGAGTGCCATCTTGCTTATTCCTTTATATATAAGCTTAAGAATCAAGCGTTTTGCGACATGTCCTAATGCTATAGTATTGATAATGTATCGTTTTTTGCAATGGTTTTTATAACTGCTTTTATAAAAAAGCGACCTAATATATCCTAAGATTATTTATAGACCATTTAGATGGTTTAACTGAGAATTATTTTAACTGAGAGTTATTTATGTTTGATACCTTAACAGAACGCCTATCATCGAGCCTGCGTAATATCGTTGGGACTGGACAGTTGACCGAAGACAACATCAAAGACACCTTGCGTGAAGTGCGTATGGCGCTGCTAGAAGCCGATGTGGCACTGCCTGTCACTCGCGATTTTGTAAAACGTGTTAAAGAGCAAGCGCTTGGTGCCGAAGTGCTCAAAGAGTTAGCACCAGGTCAGGCGTTCGTCAAAATCGTCCATGACGAGCTGACCGAAATGATGGGCAGTGCCAATCAACAACTTGAGATGACTGGGAAGCCACCCGTTGTTTATTTGCTTGCGGGCTTGCAAGGGGCGGGTAAAACCACCACGGCGGGTAAATTGGCTAAGTTTTTACAAGAGCGGCATAAGAAAAAAGTCATGCTGGTCTCTGCCGACGTTTATCGTCCGGCGGCGATTCAGCAGCTTGAGCAAGTAGCAGGGCAGGTCAATGCCAAGTTCGTGCCATCAACGACCGATGAAAACCCGATTGACATCGCCAAACGCGCTATCGAAGAGGCTAAAATTCAATATCAAGACATCTTGATTATTGATACTGCGGGTCGTTTGCATATTGACGACACCATGATGGATGAGATTAAGGCCTTGACTGCTGCGGTCAATCCTTCTGAGACGCTGTTTGTCGTCGATGCTATGACCGGTCAAGATGCGGCTAATACTGCCAAAGCTTTTAACGATGCTTTGCCGTTGACGGGTGTTATCTTAACCAAAACTGATGGTGATGCGCGCGGTGGTGCTGCGTTATCTGTGCGCGCCATCACTGGTAAACCGATTAAGATTTTAGGTCGCGGTGAACAACTCGACGCGCTAGAGCTGTTCCATCCTGAGCGTATCGCCCAGCGTATTCTTGGCATGGGTGACGTACTGAGTCTGGTTGAAGAAGTTGAGCAAAAAATTGACCGTGATAAAGCCGAAAAAATGGCGAAAAAGATGCAGAAGGGCGGTGATTTCGACCTTGAGGATCTACTGACCCAATTTCAGCAAATGAAGAGTATGGGCGGCATGGCAGGCTTCTTAGACAAGATGCCAGGTATGGGCGGCTCTGATATGCAAAAAGCCGTTGATGACGCTAAGCCAGAAGAGAAAGTACGTGAGATGGAAGCATTGATTAATTCTATGACGCCATATGAGCGCAAAAACCCTGATAAAATTAATCCGAGCCGTAAGCGCCGTATCGCTACTGGCTCAGGCCGTGAGATTCAAGACGTCAATCGTTTGCTCAAGCAACATAAGCAAATGGCAAAAATGATGAAAATGATTTCAAAGCCTGAAGGTATCGGTAAAATGATGAAGTCTATGCAAGGCTTAATGGGTGGCGGCGGCGCTGGAGGAGGTGGCGGTGGTCCATTATTCGGCGGTAGTGGTCAGCAAGGTGGCCCCAAAAATGTGAATCCACAGCAAATGGCAAAGCAGATGGGACTTGACCCAAATAATATGCCAAGTACCGAAGAGATGCAAAAGCAGATGCAAGAGATGCAAAATCAAGCACCGAAGGGCTTTAAAAAACGTTTTTAAATAAGAGCCGTTGGTATTCGCAATATTTTTATGATAAAACCTCAAAGCTAATGGGCTTTGAGGTTTTTTATAGCTATTCGATTGGGCTAAATTATCATGGATAATATATGAAAAAAGCAGAAAGCCATCAAATTTATCTGTCCTAAATGCTATGATAGGCGCTGTTTTATGACACTGGTCGTTTTTACAATACCAAGTGAGCAAGCCAATATATAACGAATTCACTTTAATACAATCGTAGCGCTTTTGTTTTGAACTGAATATGTAACGCCAAGACTATCAGCCGAGGTTATGATGTTTTTAGCTATGGATACCGTGTTTGATCAATGTTCGGTCGCGATTTTAGATGCCAGTGGTCACGTGCTATCGAGTCATACTGAGACGGGCAAGCGCCAACAGACTCAGCAAATTCTGCCAATGATTGATGCCGCCTTATCTGAAGCTCAGCTGACACTTGCTGATATACAAGCGCTCATATTTAACCGAGGTCCTGGCGCATTTAGCGGGATACGAATTAATACGGCCGTAGTACAGGCATTGTCGGTGGCACATGATATTCCTTGTGTCGGCGTTTCAAGCTTACAAGCAATTGCCCAATGTGCGTATCAAAATCATGGCTTAACGCACGTCTATAGCGCCCTTGATGCGCGTATGCAGCAAGTTTATTTTGGACAGTATGAGGTTGTCATTGCCAATGATGAACCGACCCCCACTGCTATCATGCAACCGGTATTGACCAACGATAACGATAGCACTGAGCAGTTACTTGATTATGATAGCCAGACTGCGCTAGACATTCCTATCGTTGGTAATGGTTCGATATTATTAAACAGCCAAGATGGACAAGTCTGCCATGAAGAGGTTTGGCCGGATGCTACCGTAATAGGAAAGCTGGGTATTGCGCAGTTTATGACGACTGGTGGGACGGATGCTGCGCATGCGCTACCAAAGTATCTGCGCAATCAAGCGTGGAAGACGCTAAAAGAACAAGGTAAAGCGTAGCAATTATATATAGTAATTATATAGTTGATTCACTTTAAAACCGAGACGAGTGGCGCGCACGTGGCTATTTACTTTATTACAATTGTATCGATTTTATTTAGAACTGCTTATAAGTACGATGTAAAAATACTCTAAAAGCTATATTGAGCAATCAACAAATCTGTATCTAGGAACGCTATTGTGGATATCATTTTATTAATTCAAACTGTCATCATGGGTATCGTTGAAGGTATCACTGAGTTTTTACCTATTTCCAGTACAGGATATTTAATTTTATCCGCTGATTTGATGGGATTTTGGACCAAAGAAAAAGTCGATTTGTTTGTGGTGGTGGTGCAGATTGGTGCTATTTTGGCCGTCATATATGACTATTGGGGCAGGCTATGGCAGGCGCTCATGGGGCTACTGACGGGTAAAGCGGAAGGGATGAATAATCCAAGGCAGCTGGGACTCAGTTTAATTGTCGCCACTATTCCAGTGATGATCGTTGGTTTCACCTTTGCAGATGAAATTAAGGCCTATTTATTTAACCCGATCGTCGTTGCGATTATGCTCATCATTGGCGGTTTGCTGATATTTTATGTCGAAAATCGCCCGAAGGCTATTATCGCACAAGAAGCAGAAGACGTTAGTCTAAAAACAGCTTTGATGATTGGACTGTTTCAATGTCTGGCATTGATACCTGGTACATCACGCTCAGGTGCGACTATTATTGGCGCGCTGTGGCTTGGTGTCTCGCGCAAAGCGTCGGCTGAGTTTTCCTTCTTTTTAGGCATCCCTGTCATTATAGGGGCGGCATTGTTGGATTTGCTAAAGCATCATGAGGTATTGACCAGTAGTGAAGATTGGTTGGTGTTAGGTATTGGCACAGTGGTGTCATTCATCATTGCTTTACTCTGTATTCGCTTGTTGGTGGCTTGGGTCAGCCGTCGTGACTTTAAAATCTTTGCTTGGGTACGTATTATCACCGGTGTATTGGTATTAATAGCGGCTTGGGGCTTTGGTTATCAAATGGCAGGTTAAGCTATTATAATAGAGTGGTTTTATAGTGGAATGGCTTTTATGGTAATCAATGCGCCTGTCGATACTAAAAAGGAATGGCGGTTATGACCCGTTTAAAACCAATACTGAATGCTAATATGGACTGCCAACTATTTTATGTTTGCGAGTCGCAGAAAAGTCAGGTTGAGAGCCTAAAGTCGCTAATCACTGAGTATAAGCTATCGATTATTTTACATACCGAGCTGCTCACAGATAAATTGACTCAAAAACGCCGCCAGCAATTAACTACGCTTGTCACTCATCCTATTTTATTATTGGATGATAAAAACAAGCTCTCATGGCTGAGTGATGGACTCAGCGTTGCACCTGAATGGGATAAACTACAGAGGCGAGTGGTGAGTGCCGGGCGCAAGTCTGAGCTATTACTGCAAGCCGCAAAAATTACCGCGGATAGTCATATCATTGATGCCACTGCTGGTTTTGGGCATGACAGCCTGATATTGGCCAGTACAGGTGCGCATGTGGTTATGCTTGAGCAGCAGCCGTTGATGGCGCTGTTATTACTCGCAGAGCAGCAGCGTATGAGTACACTGCCAAACTGGCAAAAGCTGATGTCACGTTTGCATATTATCAATACCGATGCGCTCAGTTACTTTGAGAGTTTTAATAAAAACCCCTCCGTTGATAGTAGTCAGCTAATCGATGTGGTATATCTGGATCCTATGTTTCCAGACGATAGCTATCAAGATAGCAAAACGGGTAAAGGGGCCAAAGTCGGTAAGCACATGCAAGCCCTGCACCAGCTGGCACGGCCGCCGACGCTAGATGAAGAGCAGCAACTACTACAAAGCGCGCAAAGTGTCGTCAGTCAACGGGGGCAAAAACAAGGTCGCGTTATTGTAAAGCGTCCACAATTTGCGCCGTTACTTGCTCATCGAGAGCCAAGCGAGAGCTGGAGTAATGAAGCGGTGCGTTTTGATGGTTATTTTGTTTGATTATATGAGTACTTTTGGTTAGTAAGCTTAAAGGACTGAATTGGCAAGTTTAGAGCCATGAAATTTAGGAGCAGGGAATGTTGGTAATCATTATTTGGGCCATGGGTGCGGCTTTATTGTTAATCAATATTATGCTGCGTACCAGAATTTTGCGGCTTGAAGCGCGTTTAAAGGAATTGAGCAATCCACAAGAGCAATTGGCATTTTTGCGTCAGCAAGCGTCAAAAAAAGATAAAATACCCGCGATCAAAGCATTAAGAAAACAGTATCCTGAGATGTCGCTAATAGAAGCCAATAAAATGTGGCAGCAAGTCTAGCAACGCTTATGCATTCAGTGTTTCATATAGCAAACTTCTATGTAATCAACCATCAAATAAAACTTTCTATCAATGATAATTAAAACGCCATGACATTTAACGACAAACTACAAGCCTATATTCAGCTGACGCGCTTCGATAAACCCGTCGGTATCGAGCTACTGTTGTGGCCAACATTATGGGGTGTTTTATTAGCCGCGATGGGGCAAGCGCAGCGGCAAGGTGCGACGGCAGGTTTGCCCAGCCTTAAGATATTTATTATTTTTGCACTTGGTGCGATATTGATGCGGGCGGCGGGCTGTGCGATTAATGATTTTGCTGATCGTAAAGTCGATGGTCACGTGAGTCGCACCAAAGGCCGACCGCTAGCCGATGGTCGTCTCTCTGGCAAAGAAGCCATTGCCGCATTTTTAGTATTGGTATTATTGAGCGCCAGTTTATTGTTTTTCTTACCCATAGTAGTGTTTTACTGGTCGCTTGGGGCGGTTATATTAGCGTTTATTTACCCATTTATGAAGCGCTATACCCATTTGCCGCAAATGTTTTTGGCGGCTGCTTTTGGCTGGGCGATACCGATGGCGTATGTGGCGATACAGGGCGCGCCGGATATTTGGTGTTGGCTACTGTTCTTGGCTTATATGTGTTGGACAGTGGCTTATGATACCCAATATGCCATGGCGGATCGTGAGGATGATTTGAAAATAGGGGTCAAGTCTACAGCGATATTGTTTGGTCGCTATGATGTGGTTATTATTTCTGTCTTACAAACCTTATTTTTATTAATCATGGGGGCGGTATTGTGGCATTATTTTGCCCCAACCAGCTTGGGGCTCATACCCGTATTTGGCATGGCGCTAGTCGCCATGATGTTTGCCAAGCAAAACAGCGCGTGTGCCAGCTATAATGCTGTGGCTTGCTTCCAAGCATTTTTAGCCAATATATGGGTAGGACGTTACGTCTTTGCTCTTATCGCAATTGCTTGTCTATGGACGACTTTTAATGGATAAACTAAGTTAATGGATAAACTAAGTAAGTCTTCGAGGTTAAAAGCGAAGAAGCCAGCTAATATCAATGCACCTGAGACAGATTATCAGGCAAAGCTAGCCGCGCATGGACTAACGCGCGAGCAGGTTATTGCGACCGAGCGTAAATTGGCAAAGTTTGCCAATACCATGGATTCTCTGGTGCGGATTCCTTTTACCAAACAAGGCATGGGTGCTGATGCTGCTCTTTCGACCATTCCGCTGGCGGGTGATTTGGCAGGATTGGCATTGACCAGCTATGCATTTGTATTAGGTCGTCAGCTAGGCGTTCCGGTACATAAAATGACGCCAGCCGTCAGACTGGCGCTCATCGATATGGTGGTCGGTATCGTACCGGGTATTGGGACGCTGCTCGATATCTTTATTCGGCCCAGTCGCAAGACGCTAAGCATCGTGCATGAGCATCTACAAGATGAGTACGGCATCACCGAAACCATGCATATGGATCGACCATTTTTGCATCAGTCATTAGCCGATAGGCAACAGAACAGTCGCTTTTGGCGCAACCCAGTTGTTGCTTGGTTGTACCTGCATATTCCTGATATATTGGGATTAATTGTTATTCTAATTATTGGCTGGGGGTTGTGGGTAGGTACCAGCTGGTTGGTCGGCTTATTTGGCACAACCACAGGGTTTGGTTAAGTGACAACAAAGCAGGTCAAAGTGATAGTAAAAAAGGCGGCCACGATATTAACGTGTGCCGCCTTTTTATCGCATATAGCCAGTTCAATATAAAAAATATACAGCCCCTAATATATCTATAGTTAAAATACTTTAAAAACGCTACGATACTGCGGGTATAGTTTTTTTGCAGCCTCTGTCTGCGTAGGCACAGCAAGCTAGAAGAAACGGTACCTGCAGTACGTGATGTAGCGATATTAATTCTTACTGACTATATCATATGTAGTATCGACTATATTTTATCATTATGAGGACACGCCCTAAAACTTACTCGGTGATGACTTCTGCGTCAGCACTAATCGCATCATAGCTGGTCAGTTTATCGTTTCTCATGAGATCTATCGTACTTCCACCGCCATGACTGATCAGCTCCATGCTGCCATCGGCTGAGCGGTAAGTAGGATTGTTACCTTGACCTTCAGGCGCGCTCAACGTTATTTTTGGTTTATTAGGCAGGGTCACAATAGCGTTTAGCACACCTTTGGCCGAGGTCTCAAAAACCACGAATAAGGTCTCGCCTGTGGCACTGCGATAGTTGACATCAGTGATTTGCGCGCCTTTAATGGCTTGCTCAGGGTTGGGTGTTGCATCAGTATTATTTGCTGAGGTATCGGTTGTGCCAAGATCGTTCTCAAGCTCAGTTAAATTGATATCTTGTTCTGTCTTAATACTAGATTCAGTAGGGTCTGTAGCGTTATCTACATTTATATTAGTATCATCACTATCAGAGCCATTAATATTAGACGTTACTGGTTCTGTTTGTACGACTGTTTCAGTCTGCGACTCATCACTGGTTTCTTGTTCTGGATTTTTTTGACAGCCGCTAAGTAGTAAGACGCTAAAAAAGATGGCAGGAAAAATATGCAAGTAAGATTTGGGTCTAGGGAGGAGAGAAAGACGGTTTTTTAACATAAGACTGCTATCCATTAATAGGGCTTTATTTAAGTATAGTAAACCACTGAGAACAATCTAACACGAGTGACGATGTAATAAATTAAGTATTGACGGTAATCAGGAGCCTTCGTTGCTCAGCAAGCTCTCTATGCTCACATAAATAAATACCTTGCCATCTGCCTAGTCGCCTAGTCTCAATACAATACCTCGTCAATTAGTGCAACGGTCATACTTACCCCAACTAGCACGCTTTTAAAATGGACTGGTAGGTCAAAGGGGCGATAGATGTCTCAGCAAAATAAGTAAAGTAACAAAAGACATATTCAGACGCTGTCATAAAAAATCATTCGTATAAAAGATAAGTCGACTATAGTTCGGTGACTTTATTTATGTAGCTTTATTTAAGTGGCTTAGCCTTAGCTTGCTTATGCAGCCGCGCCCGATTGGGTGACAGCCTCGCTAACATAACGGCAGATAAAGGCGTAAAACAGCCTAACATCATATCTGCTAAAGCCTCAGCGCATATCGGTGCTAATGCATAGCCTTTTGCGCCCATGGCCGATAATGTCCAGAGCCGTTTGCTTTGGGCAAGCAAGCCGACTAGAGGGTGATAATCCATCGTTTGGGTGCGAATACCAGCGCGTGCTTGCCATGCTTCAGTATCATCTGGCAAGACGTTGTTCAACTCAGGGATATCTTCAAGCAATTTATCGTAGTTTTGCTGGTTTTCCTCACTGCGGATATCAATATTTGCATCAGCATCTACAAAGCTGGCACCAAGTAAAAACTGAGGTTGTCCTTCGACAATATTATTTATCTCAGCGTCACCGTCTTGTCCGATAAAGGGGGCGCAATAACCACTATATTTGAGCGGTAATTTAGGCAGTTTGGTTGTTTGTTCAGCGGTCGGCGTAAACCAAGATAGCTGCCCGCGGATAGTGCGGCATTCAACGATACGTTTATCTAATTGATGGCTTTCATAGGCAGCGCAAATTACCACATTGTCAGCGATGATAGTCATCGGCTTTTGGCTGCTATTACTATTTTTCTTATCACCATAAACCGTAATCTGTTCTGCCGTTTCTTGAATACTTGTCACGTTAAGCTGCTGATAAGTAATATTTGGGTGCGTCAGAATGATAGTTTTTAGTGCTTGTGGGTTGACCAAGCCAGACTGTGGTAGATATAAGTTGTCGTCTAAATCCTTTGATTTTAAGCCGCTGACTCGACGCGCTTCTTCTGCACTGATTGTCGTTGCCATCGCATTTGGATAATCAGCAATTTGTTCAGTACCGATATTGGTTTTTACCAGCAAATCTAAGGTGCCAGTCTGCTCTAGTATTAGAGGTGATTTTTGAATAGCGGCTTGCTGATTAAAGTAACGATAAAGTCTGCCGCTATATAAGTAACCAATGGAATGCAGGTGCTCATAGACATGATGGATAGGTGTCATGTTTGGCGCGAGGAGGGCGCGAGGATTACCGGATGCGCCAGCAAGCGGCGCGGCCTTATCCACAATCGTCACCTTGATATCGCGGTTGGCGAGTGTCCAAGCAGTGAGGAGTCCTGCAACACCAGCCCCAATTACGATAGTGTGATTATGATGGTTGGATAGAGTTGGAGTATTTTCATTCAACTGTGAATCTTCATTGATGATTGCCGTGAGCATCTCGCGCTTACGCCCAAAACCTTTAACCTTTTTAATCGCAAAACCATGGGCTTGTAATCCGCGTTTAACGATACCAGCACAGCTATAAGTCGCGGCAGTCGTGCCAGTACGTGATAGGCGCTGCATCTGGGTAAATATACTATCTGCCCATAAAGTTTCATTACAAGAAGGTGCAAAGCCATCTAAAAACCAGGCATCGACATAAGGACGATTAATAGTTGATTCAGAATCCAAGCTCGCTAAACTGTCGCTTGCATCGCCCAGCCAGATATCAAGCGTCAGGTTATCTTCGATGAATTGTAGTCGATGACAGCCAGCAATAAGCGCTGGATAGTTGGCTAGAAGTTGCTCAATCAATTCTGCCAGTTCAGGAGCGCGCTGTGCCCATAAAGCAAGGATCTGCGTTAAGTCGCTCAGGGGTATAGGATATTTTTCGGTAGTAATAAAATGCAAGCGCGCGGTGGCTAAATGAGGCTGCTGAGTACGAAGCTCACGCCAAAGCTGCCAAGTTGCCAAGAGATTCAACCCCGTACCAAAGCCCAATTCAGCAATAGTAAAACATTGCTTCGCTTCCAGCTTTGTCCATCGCTCTGGCACTTGATTATGATGCAAAAACACATGGCGCGACTCTGCCAGCCCATCAGCATGTGAGAAGTAAACATCGCCAAACTCCCCTGACACCGGTACTTTGTTACCGGAATCATCGTCTTGCCACTCAATCTGAGCGGGCGTAATGATATTTAATGGTTTAGCATTTTTAGTTTTCGGACTAGACATGACGAGTTACTTATATTACCAGCGTTCACGGCGGACAAACACCAGCCACGAGATAAAAATACCGACCAATAAACTGATTAAGACGGTAAATGCCCCGTATAAAAACAGCTGACCTTTACTCTCATAAACAAGTACATTTACTTGAGTTTGTAGGTCATTCACTTGACGCTGCAATTGGGCATTACGGCTTAATAGCTCCTGATTGGCAGTGGATAATGCCTTGTTGGATGGCTGTAATTGTGCCGATAAGGTATCGTTAATATCCAGCGCTGAGTTTTGGGTGGGTTGCCCATTTACGACGACCGCGGCTGATGAATCATTTGCATCAATAGCAGTCACCGTTGGCGCAGCCTGAACCGAAACAGCAGCCATTAGCATTAGGCCAGCGAGACTAAATCTGAGGCAGCGAGCGCGTAACAAAGAGTGATTTGATAAAGAGTCATTTGATAAAAATAGGCACTTACTCACAACGTCGCTACTTTATCATTTGAGCTATCGATAGGAGCGGGCAATGCTTGAACAAACGGCTTGATATCGACATGACTATATACGCCATCTCGTAAATAAGGTTCATCGTTTGCCCAAGACTCAGCCACGTCAATAGAGTCAAAGTCAGCAATGATTAAGCTACCCGACATCTCATTTTTACCGTGCTCAATAGGTGTTGGACCTGCGATAACCAGACGCTTTGCACTTTGTAATATTTGCAAGCGCGCAAGATGTTCCGCGCGCGTTACTTGACGTTGGGTACTGCTACCCGCGACGTCATAACCGATAATGGCAAATAAGGCCATGCTGCTTCCTCAGTTAATAATAAGAATAAAGCACTAAAATCAATAACAAGACCTTTACTCATTTTTTTAATGAGTCTTGACGATTAATCATTGTCAAAATTAGAATTTAGTATTAAGTGGTTATTTATTATATGATAATAAATATTATTTGATGGCTTGTTATTTGGTTGCTTTGTCGCCTAGTGCTGGATTGAGGTGCTTTTTTAATACCGCAAACTGGGCAACCACAAACACCAGCATAATCGGAATCCAACCGTAGGTTTTAAAGTTAATCCAAGCCTCATCTGACATGGTAAATGCCGTGATATAATGCAGTACGCCCATAAAGGCAAAAAACAGCGCCCACGCGACGGTTAGCTTTTTCCAGCCACTCATGGTCAGCGAAAAAACATCTTTCATGGCCAACTGCATCAGCGGCTTATTAATGGCAGCACTTACCAAAAGTGTTATGGCAAAGATACCGTTGATAATCGGTGATTTCCAACGCAAGTAGATGTCGTCACGCAGCAGTAGCGTGCCACCGCAAAAGATGATGGTTAATAATAAAACCACCCACTGTTGTTTATCAAACTTGCCTTTTTGACGCACAAAGTGGATAGCATAAATGATAATAGTGGCAACGAGCAATGCGCCTGCTGCCGCTAAAATGCCATTGTAACGAGCGGCAATAAAAAACGCGATTAACGGAATGAAGTCTAATAAGGCTTTCATAGCAAATAGGATGTCCAACAAAAACGTATGGGGTAGTTTACACGTCTACTGCGGCAAAAAAAAGCAATCAACACGATAATCGTCTTATATGACACGCCTTAGCTAGCTTTCACTCGTTTTACTGATAAAATATTTAGTAACGAGGACACATTTAAGTTAATAGCACATTTAACTTGAACCTATTTTTAAATTAACAACATATTCAAAACCTTAAGGCCCGTTTTATGAAAATCGACTTACATTGCCACAGTACTTGTTCTGATGGGACTTATGCGCCTGCAGAGGTGATACAGCGCGCCCATAGTGCGGGCATCAACGTATTGGCTTTGACCGATCATGATACCTTATTGGGCATCGATGAGGCGCGTGCGGCCGCCGAAGCCTGCGATATACAATTGATCAATGGGGTTGAGATTAGCTGTGAGCATACCTTGAGTGGAGGTTATGGCAAAAACAAATCAACCAATAAAATCATCCATGTCCTTGGACTTGATTTTACTGATTTTGATAAAATGCATGCCACGCTACAGCAACTACAAGACAGCCGCGCTACTCGCGGACAGCGCATCACTGAAAAGCTCAGTGAGTTATTAGATATTGACTATGATGAGCTGTGGCAAGCCGTATGTGACAAAGCGGGTGGTAACCCTCAAGCAGTGGGCCGCGCGCATATTGGACAAGTGTTATTTGAGCGCGGCGAGGTTAAGACTGTGCAAAAAGCCTTTGATAAATATCTGGCGGATAATAAGCCTGCTTATGTGGCTATTGAGGCGCTGACGATGCAGCATGGCATCGAGCTGATCCATGCTTGTGGTGGTAAAGCAGTGCTGGCACATCCAACTCGTTACCAGCTCTCAGCGACCCGCGTGCGTAAACTGATTGAAGAGTTTGCCCAGCTTGGCGGCGATGCTTGCGAGCTGCCAGCTAATAGTGAACCCGTCAGCACTCGTAGAATGGTCGATCGTAGCATCGCTGAACACCAGCTTGCCGCGTCGATAGGAAGCGACTTTCATGGCAGTAATATGCCATGGCGACGTTTGGGGGACGTGCCTCATTTGAACACTGAGCAACACGGTGTTTGGCAAGCTTTCTCAGCGTTATCTTAGGTGAGAAACACGGCCAAGTAAAAGGTTATTTATTGACTTGTAATTCCATTAAATGTTTTGATACTTAGATTAACACATGAAGTGCAATACCAAATGTGAGGTGAAAAAAAGACCTAGATGCGCTAGCATCAAAGTTTTTATCCACCGACCAAAGTGAGATTGCAACCATGAACTATACACATCTAAGCCTAGGTGAACGATACCAGATTTATGCCCTTAAAGGGGCAAAACATAGTATTAAATTTATAGCGAGGGCATTAAACAGAAGTCCCAGCACCATATCAAGAGAGCTTAGGCGTAATAAAGGCCTGCGCGGTTACCGAGCAAAGAATGCTAATAACAAGGCTTGTGACAGACGGTCAAACAATGCGCCCAGCATCATCGCTGACGTATGGGATTGGGTCACAGATAAGCTAAAAGACAGCTGGAGTCCTGAACAAATAG
>NZ_RRYX01000039.1:0-23974 GCF_014861375.1 Psychrobacter sp. FME5
TCTATGTCAATTATGGCTATGTCTGATGCCAGCATACTTTTTAGAACACCACCGAATAGTGTTTTGGAATATGGCGCGCATAGACCACCCATAGCACAACTAGCGTTGCTAGCACAGAGACAATATTCACTGGCACCATAACCGCAGCATAACGTCCAAAACCAATATCAAAATAATTGGCACTGACGATATTCACCAGATTGGAGGTAACCAATGGCAGACTTGCGGTATCGGCAATAAAACCAGTCGCGATGATAAATGCCAAAGCTGATGGTGGTGAAAAATTAAGCCTTAGCAATATCGCAATGACAATCGGTGTCAATAATAATGCAGCACCATCATTGGCAAAAAATGCCGATATAAACGCGCCTAACATTACAACCATTGGAAATAGCAAACGCCCTTGACCATTACCAAGTTTGGCTACATGCAGTGCTGCCCAGCCAAAAAAACCCGCTTTATCTAAAACAAGCGAGATGATAATAAGCGCGACAAAGGTAAAGGTCGCGTCCCAGACAATGTCCCATACGACCCCAACATCAGATAATTGCACCACACCAAAAGCTAAAGCAACCAACGCGCCGCCTATTGCGCTCCAACCAATGCCTAGGCCCTTAGGCTGCCAAATAACCAAAGTTAGGGTCACAATAAAGATAATGAGTGCGAGCATGAATAACCTTAACGTTACTTAGGCAAACTTGATGCCATCTATTTGATCTAGCCCAGTTAACATAAAATAGCTAATATAGGCCAATGAAACAGCCTAGTAGTACAGAAGATTAAAGCGACTTTTGATTGACTCGCTGTGATATTTGTTCAGTATTTTCGACACGTTCTGAATAGCGATCAGTCAGATACGCTGATCGTCCGCGTGTGAGCCATGTAAACTTTACCAGCTCTTCGCAAACATCCACGAGACGCAGATATAAAGGTGACATATCCATGCGATTATCATCATTAAACTCTAAAAAGGCTTTTGGAATAGACGATTGATTGGGGATGGTAATCATCCGCATCCAGCGCCCAAGAATACGCAATTGATTGACGGTATTAAAGCTTTGACTACCGCCACTCACTTGCATCACTGCCAAAGTTTTGCCTTGGGTCGGACGTACGCCACCTAATGCTAGTGGAATCCAATCAATTTGCGCTTTCATAATACTGGTCATACTGCCATGACGTTCTGGACTCACCCACAGCATGCCTTCTGACCACTGCGCAAGTTCACGTAGCTCTTGTACTTTCGGATGCTCGACATCAGCGTCATCAGGTAATGGCAAACCGGATGGGTTGAACATCCTTACCTCACAGCCGTACCAACGCAATAGACGGCTTGCTTCTTCAGCCGCTAGCCTAGAAAATGAGCGTTCACGCAAAGAGCCGTATAACATCAATATTTTTGGTGGATGACGCGGGTCGTTTGTAGCAATCAAAGACTCAATATCAATAGGTTGAAACTTACTGAAATCAATATTGGGTAAATCATCAAAGTCAGAGGCTTGCTGATTTTCTTTAGCGCTTGGCATAGTGAATAACGTCTCCATTTTCTTTAGTAAAGCTGCTCACTGGATTGTCTAAAAGCTCAAACACTCGCTCTGTGGGTCGACATAATGCCGCGCCTTTATCCGTAACCACGACAGGACGGTTGATTAGAATAGGATGCGCAATCATAGTATCGATAATCACATCGTCAGACAGTGCCGGATTATCTAAGCCTAACTCATCATTAATGGCTTCTTTACTACGCAGCAATTCTCGCGGTGAGGTATTCATTTTTGCCAATAGCTCAACTAAGTAATCACGGCTTGGCGGCGTCTTAAGATATTCAATCACCTCTGGATTCTCACCTGAGGCTTGCATAATGGCTAAAGTATTTCTAGAAGTACCACATTTAGGGTTGTGGAAAATCAATGTTTTCATAGTAGGTTTACCTATTTATGAGTATATTTATCAAGTTAATTTTTAGCTTAACTTTGTCTGAATAATGATTCTAATGATTGTTTTTAATGGCTATTTTAATGAACATCTTAATTATCAGCTTTATTTATCTCACAACCACTTAAGCTGTCCATAAGCGACGCACATAATTCTGGATGTCCTGCACAGCAATCTTGCAGTAAAAACTGAATCACTGCCTGCATATGTGATAAGGAGGCTCGATAGATAATTTGGCGGCTGTGGCGCTTTGATGTCACCCAACCTGAACGTGCCAGTATCGCTAGATGCGCTGACATGGTGTTATGAGGCACAGACAGTTGGCGTGCTATTTCGCCCGCAGCTAAGCCTTCTGGCTCTTGATTAACCAGCAACCTAAACGCTTTTAGACGGGTATCTTGAGACAGCGCAGCAAAGCTGGCGATAGCAGTAGTTATTTCCATATGTCCAATAATACAGACAGGTCAAAATAATTCAAGATTTTTAGGCAAGTTTTTAGATAAATAACTCACTAAAAATCTATCTCGACTTCAATTAACCCTGTCAAAATACTAAAGCCGATATAAAAACTGCAATTGTGTCTTGCAAGATAGTTAAAATCAGCATAGGCTAATCTATTTCATTTTTATACTTATCTGCGCTTTTTGGTAATGGTTATTGTCAATTGCCACTTATATAACCATCCGCACTTTTTATATTCATACACACTCTAGTTTAGGAATCATTATGCTGTCACACTGGGTACGAGCCATCTTACAAGCCACCGTCTATGACGTTGCTATTCAAACACCACTTGAAGCGGCACCCAAGCTGACCCAGCGTTTTGCTAATGATATTCGATTTAAGCGTGAAGACTTGCAACCAGTCAAATCCTTTAAATTGCGCGGTGCTTATAACCGTATTAGCCAATTAAGCGATGAGCAAAAAGCACACGGCGTCATTTGCGCATCGGCGGGTAACCATGCACAAGGCGTTGCTTATTCTGCCCGTAAGCTTGCCATCAATAATATCATCGTCATGCCAACCACCACCCCAGATATCAAAGTCGATGCTGTAAGAGCGCTTGGCGGTAATGTCGATTTACATGGCGATAGTTTTGATGAAGCCAACCGCTATGCGATCAATCGCGCTGAGACCGAAGGCTTGACCTTTATTCCGCCTTATGACGATGAGCTGGTTATCGCGGGACAAGGCACTATCGGCCTTGAGCTGACCCAGCAGTGGCGTAATATGGATTATGTTTTCGTCGCTGTTGGCGGCGGTGGTCTGGTTTCTGGCGTGGCCGCATTCTTAGGTGAAGTGGCCCCGCATGTAAAAGTCATCGCGGTAGAAGCGGAGCAATCAGCGTCTCTTAAAGCCGCGCTTGCAGCAAATGAGCGCGTTAAGCTTGAGCAAGTCGGACTGTTCGTCGATGGTGTGGCCGTTGCTCAAATTGGCGAATTGCCTTTTGACATCGTGCGTATGCAAAAGAGTGACAAATCAGGCCCTGTCGTCGACCCTGAAGTCGTGACCTGCAGCAATGATGAAGTCTGCGCTGCCGTCAAAGATATTTTTGAAGAAAACCGCAGTATCGTCGAACCCGCTGGCGCATTACCCGTTGCTGGTATGAAAAAATACATCGAGGCCCATAACCTACAAGGCAAAAACTGCGTTGGTATCATTTGCGGTGCCAATATGAACTTTGACCGTCTGCGCTATATCGCTGAGCGTACTGAGATTGGTGAGAAAAAAGAAGCCATCTTTGGCGTCACTATTCCTGAGCAAACGGGTGCTTTCTTAAACTTCTGCCGTAGCCTACATGGGCGTAATATCACTGAGTTTAATTACCGTGCCGATAGCAAAAAGTCACCAGACTCCATGGAGCCTGCAGCGATTTTTGTTGGCATCGCGCTAAAAGAAGGCGATAAAGAGCGTCAAACCATTAGCAACCAATTGGCTGCTGATGGTTATGAAGCTCACGACCTAACCGATGATGATATCGCCAAGTCGCATATCCGTCATTTGATTGGCGGTCATGCCCATGTCGAAAACGAGCAATTATTAAGTGTCGTATTCCCAGAACGTCCTGGCGCACTACTGACATTCTTAGAAAAACTGGGTAATGATTTTAATATCACTTTGTTCCATTATCGTAATCATGGTGCTGCCGAAGGCCGTGTATTAGTTGGCCTGCAAGCTTCTGAGGGTAACTCTCGCCAATTACAAGACGCCCTACTCGATATTGGTTATGACTGTACCGCTGTCAATGACAATGTTGGCTATCAGCTATTTTTAAAATAAATAGCTATAAATTACCATCTATCAGTGCAGTTTTTTAATTTAGCCATTAAAAAACTGCGCTTGATGATTTAATAGTAACCTGGCCACCCTTTTAATTAGCAAAAAAAGCACCATTACTATTTTACTTTATTGATATTTATGAGGTTTTGATGAGTAAACACAATAAAAACCACAATCAACCCAGCCACAGCAAACCTGATTTGGTTCGCATGCGGCTTGATAAATGGTTATGGGCTGCACGCTTTTATCGCACTCGAACCCTTGCCAAAGAAGCCATTGAAAGCGGGCGAGTACATTATGCTGGTAGCCGCGTTAAGACCAGCAAAGAAATTATGGTTGGCGATGAGCTACAGATTCGTCAGGGCTCAGCTACGGCGATGACTGAAAAAACAGTGATTGTTGAGGCACTCACCGCACAACGTGGCAATGCGACCGCTGCCCAAGTTTTATATTCAGAGACTGAGGAAAGTGAAGAGCGACGCGCCTATTATGCCGAGCAACGTAAACTTGCCAATCTTGCCCGCCCTGATAATAAACCCAACAAAAAAGAGCGTCGTGATTTACAACGTTTTAAGAACAAGCAAGACTAAAAATATTAGGGTTTAACCTCATTTTTAAGAATATAGCTCTCAGCAGCGCCCTACGGTTTACTGGATTGAATGACCCAATTGTTTAGCCTCTACTCTTGCCATTCAAAGCATTAACCGTTACGCTGATAACTCATTAACTTACTCGATAACATGCTAATAAACCGCATTACCCATGCTGGTCTTGATAGCATGTTTTTTTGTTGTGATAAAAGGTCATTATATGCCAATCAAAGCGTCTACCCCCTCATCTGTGCTATTGGTTTGTTTGGGAAATATTTGCCGTTCACCGACCGCCGAAGAGATTTTTCGTCAGCAAGCAGCAATTGCAGGGCTGGCAATTAAGGTAGATTCTGCGGGTACTGGGGACTGGCATATTGGTCACGCACCCGATGAACGAGCACAGCGTCACGCTAAAGCCCACGGCTATAAAATTAATAAGCTGGTCGCACGGCAAGTAAGCGCCGATGATTTTCGTAATTTTAATTTAATCTTAGCTATGGATGCGCAAAACTTAGCCGACCTACAAGCCATTAAAGATGGCATGGCAGACACAGAAGATAATTTAGCCAAGTTAGCGTTATTCAGCGAAGAAGATCCTACCTACGGTGGCGACGATGTCCCAGACCCTTATACAGGCGATAGCGACGCATTTGAAGAAGTGATAGAACGTATCGAATCTAGTGCGCAAGCTTGGATTGAAAGCTGGAAAACTGCCTAGCAATAAAGCGCCATATTTCTGCTACTTTTATATCTAGCATCCTTTATAATGAACATCACATGATTTTTGTTTATCTGTCAGATTAGGCTATGTTATGACTTCAGCTTTGCGCCTTGATACCAGCACTCGACATGATTTACCAACTGATGACTTGCCAGTGGATTTATTAAACTGTCCAACAACTGATTTGTCATATAGCAATACCATGGCTTTAGCGTCTACTGCTGATTTGGTCGTGACATTGACGGATGAGGCGCAGCTCGATGCTTTTATGGCTAACTATGTAAAAGATACAACACCTAATAAGCCCTTGTTTGTGCTCTCTGGCGGCAGTAACGTGTTATTGCCGGCGCAATTAAATGCCATCGTATTACGTCCAAAAATGCGCGGTATCAATCTAACTGCGCAAACAGACAGTCATGTCGGTATTGAAGTGATGGCAGGTGAAAACTGGCATGATTTGGTGATGCATACCGTAGCTCAAGGTTGGTATGGACTTGAGAATCTTGCGCTGATACCCGGTTTAACAGGAGCAGCGCCTGTACAAAATATCGGTGCTTACGGTGTTCAATTAGAAGACTGCTTAGAATACGTGCGCGCCTATCATCTGCCTACTCAAACGTGGCATGAGCTAACAGCGGCTGACTGCGATTTTGGTTATCGTGATAGCGTTTTTAAACGCAATCCAAATATCTGGTTAATCAGTCGCGTGGGTTTCCGCCTACATACAGATGCGACAAAATTTTTAGCCAGCTACGGTGATGTACAAACAGTCGCCCAACGCTATGCAGCGGAGCAAGGTCGCAAGCAGCTTACGCCTTCTGATGTTATGCAAGCCATCATTGATATTCGCCAGCAAAAACTACCTGACCCTAAGCAGCTACCAAATTGCGGCAGCTTTTTTCAAAATCCTATCATCCCTCAAGCTCAATTTACGGCATTGCAAACACTCTACCCTGCTATCGTTGGTTATCCTATGCCTGATGCAATGATTAAAGTCGCTGCAGGCTGGCTAATTGAACAAGCCGGTCTAAAAGGTGGTGGCATAGCCCCAATTGTCACTCATAAGCAACAAGCATTAGTATTAACCAACCACACGCCTTATCAAGCCGTTCAAGAAGATGTGGCAGCCGCCCAAAAATTTATTGCTGATACTGTATACGATAAGTTTGCCATTCAATTGTCGCGTGAGCCCGTGTGGGTAAATGCTGACGGCTCTATTGGATATGAAGAGCATGTGGTCTAAGCGGTCATGGTCTAAGCGATTATGGCGCTCTTACTTACGTTCAGCTGAGCGCATGATGAAGTTGTTTCGTATTATTAATGCCACTTTTTTGCTTGGCTCAACGGCGGTTATTTTAGTACTCATCAGTTTATTTACACCGCTATTTTCGCAAGCAGTGGTTTATCTATTTACCCTTCTACCCTTACCAAACATGCCTTCTACCGCCATGAGTACACCGCCTACCGCTTATGTAGTATTAGGTGGCGGTCTGACCAATGATCATAACAATCAAATTATCCTAAATAGCTATAGTCTTAATCGCGCCCGTACCGCTGCTACCGCCTATCACGATCTACCCCTTCCTATCGTACTAAGCGGTGCTGAAGCGCCTTGGCTTGGTCAGTGGCTTATCGAACATGGCATTGATGGATTGATTAGCGAAAATGCCAGTATGAATACCTGCGAAAACGCGCGATTTACCGCCAAACGTACTCCCCTATATCATGTATATCTTATTACTGATAGCTATCATATGGCTCGTGCGCGCAGACAATTTGCCTTAAACGGTATCAACAGCACACCGATTAACGCTCCTTTACCGGTCAGGCGTGATTGGATGGAACCAGCGAAAAACTTGAGCCATTCACGGCGCGCAGTCTATGAGATCGCAGCTTACCTACGTGATGTGATACGTCCACAAACAAACTGTCGTCAAGCCAAAGACGTAACGTCGCAACAGCTGTTGACGCCTAGAGGTAACGCTGCGAAGACAGCTGATGACTAAATCTCAATATCAATCTAGTACAAACGTCATCACATAACTGTTTACGGCATTGCTTTCAATAGGACAGAACGTCCATTAAATGGAGTAATGGGTGTATAATACGCTAAGAAACTGCTATTAAAGAGATTTGCCATGCTCAGTATATTTTTATTAATTCCCTTAAGTCTCATGCTGTTTGTGGTTGCTATTTGGGCCGTACGTTATGCCGTTAAGTCAAATCAGTTTGAAGATCTAGACAATGCCTCTCAGCGCATCATATTGGACGATCGCCAAGAGCGTCGACAAACGATGCAAGCGCACCAGCACTCAACGCCTGATCAGCAAAGCAATGATGTAGTAGCGACTGACACAGCTCATGATGCAGCAGCTGATACTGATTCAGATACGAGCAAGCTCTCCGATAGTGACCATAACCCCAAAATCTAGCTTTGATTTTTAGACTCTTTAGGAGAAACATCCTATGACTATTGCTTTACTAGTTGCGGCATTACTGATGGGTTTTTTTGGTTCACCACACTGTTTGGGCATGTGTGGCGGTTTGGTGACCGCATTTGGACTGTCTATGAAAGATGTCAGTCCAACCAAGCGCCGTGCCTTGGTAGCGACTTATCATTTAGGCCGTTTGACCAGTTATGCATTGTTAGGTTTAATCGCTGGACTTGTTGGTACTACTGTACTAGCGCCATTAATGACGAGTAACAATATACCGCGTATCTTATTAGGCTTAGTACTGGTATTTGTTGGTGTAACCATGCTTGGCGCACCATTTTTAACTAAGCTTGAGCGTTTTGGCATGCGATTTTGGCAGTACCTTAGCCCCATTCGTCAAAAAGTATTTCCATTGAATACCTTTCCGCGTGCACTGTCTGCTGGTCTTTTATGGGGCTTTTTGCCTTGTGGCTTGGTATATGGCGCCCTACTGATTGCCGTGGTCGCTCACAACCCGTTAAGCGGTGCAGCATTGATGTTTGTCTTTGGTCTAGGCACCGTACCAATGCTGGTTGCTACTCACGAAACCGTTGGCTGGTTGCGCGATAAGATTGGACGTTTTCGCTTAAGACAGCTGAATGGCGCTATCATGGTGTTGTCTGGCTTGGCCGTTGTTTTTGTTCCTATCGCCATGTCCAGCATGCACGGCAGTCATGATGGTGGACACGGAGAGATGGATCACAGCAGCCATTCTGCTATGATATCTGACACAAATGATAGCGCGCACCACGATATGAGTGAAATGGATCACAGCATGCATAATATGGATGACGACGCAGCGACAATGGAACAACAGCACTAGTTTAATTGTCACTTATCTTTATTTGAAAAGATTTTTCTCAAAGAAAAAGCCCCCAACAAATCGTTGAGGGCTTTTTTAACGCCAAGTAGTTAAAGGCTTGCTACTGCTGCCACTGTTCAAGTTTAAATTTAGTATCTAAGTGCTTTTCTAACGCTGGTATATTAAAAGCATCATCTTCACTCACAAAGCTAATACTGACACCTGTTTGTCCAGCACGCCCTGTACGACCAATACGGTGCACATAATCATCTGGCTGATCAGGCAACGTATAGTTAATCACATGACTGATATCATCGACATGAATGCCGCGTCCTGCTACATCGGTTGCCACCAAAATAGAAGCATGGCCATCTTTAAAGCGTTGTAGATATTTTTCACGCTTTTGCTGAATCACATCGCCCGATAGCATGACGATTTTATGCGCTTGGCGAAGCTTATGATACAAGCGTTTGACTTGGTCTTTACGATTGGCAAAGACGATGACCTTTTCTACTGCGCTATCAGTGATGATACGCTCTAAAGCTTCTAGTTTCTGATTTTCAGTTAACAAATAGAAATGCTGATCAACCAGTTCACTGGTTTTATGTTCAGGCTCAATTTCGACAAACTGTGGTTCATGCAGCCAGCGATAGGCCAAATTCATCACATCTTGGTTAAAGGTCGCAGAAAACAATAAGCTTTGACGATCGGTATTGGCTGGCATGCGACCAACCAAACGCTTGATATCGGGGATAAAACCCATATCCAGCATGCGATCCGCTTCATCCAATACCAGCACCTCTACTCTATCTAGATAGACCATGCCTTTATTGGCAAGATCAATCAAACGACCAGGCGTCGCTACCAAAATATCGACATACTGACGCTCAAGCTCGTGCTGCTGGGTTTCATAATTGGTGCCACCCATGATGCAAACGCTATGTAGAGCAGTGTATTTGGTCAATTCGATGCAGTCGTCAAATATCTGCTGAGCAAGTTCACGAGTGGGCGCCATCACAACAGCACGTGGCTCACCTAAATAACGCTCTTCATCATTGCCAAACGGCCGCTTAAGCAAGGCCTCCATAATAGTCAATAAAAATGTTGCCGTTTTGCCAGTACCCGTTTGTGCCTGTCCAATGGCATCTTGATTTGCCAACGTATAGGGCAATATTTGTGCTTGAATAGGTGTTAATTCAGTAAAGCCTAAATCGCGCACTGCGCGTAAAGTCGCATCCGTTAGCGGTAAATCTGTAAACGTCGTAAAATTGCTCAAAAAAACATCCTTTTTGTATTAATCAATCATAGGTTATCAATCATGGACAGCTAGGCTGTCTGCATGACAGACGCTGCAAAAACTCACAGACTACAACCCTATTAAATCTATAGATAATGGGCAGACAAGTAGACATAAAAAAGTCAAGCCTAACGCCTGATCTCACAGATATGCTGGAGTTAACTCAACACGGGTGAGATAAGACGGGCTTGACTCAGTAGTATATCAGTAGTTTGGACAGACATTATAGCTAAACCGCTCTAATGACTGAGTTGATTACTCTTCTACTTTTTTGACTTCTTCAGCTTGAAGACCTTTATCGCCTTCTACTACACTGAATTCAACCTTTTCACCGTCCGCTAAAGAACGATAGCCATCACCTTGAATCGCGCGGAAATGGACAAAAATATCTTCTCCGCTGTCACGTTGAATGAAACCAAAACCTTTTGAGTCATTAAACCACTTAACGGTACCTTGCTCACGAGCTGACATAATATTACTTCCTAAAAAAGTTCGCCTAGTCCCAAATTCCTTTGCAACATTGCATATAAATGGGGTCTAAGATTATGAAATCAAAAAATTAAGAGTATTACAATAGTAGCTGCCACTTATGCATAGCATTTATAATAAATAACCCTATTTAAAAGCATAGTTAATGTTTTAAATATAGCCACTATAAACAAAGCCACTATAAACAAAGCCACTATCTTTACTATTAGCCTACTTTAGTAACAGCAACAAACTTGCAATAATTATTGCTTAAAAAATATCATAGCACGGGTTTTTAGCAACATAAAGACATTTAACACGATTTTTGATGATTAGGTGGGCTTTTTATGTAATTTTTTTATAACCAAGCCTGCAAGCTGTTATCATAAAGCAGTAATCTTAGCAGGACGCTACCACCCTGCTCTTCTGTAATTCTTACATCTAACGATAAATTATAAACGATCGATATCATTTAATAGCTATAGAGACCATTATGACAACCCCTTCTAAAGAGACCATTATGACAACCCCTTCTAAATCAACCACAGCATCTTGTGGCCAACATGCTGACAAAGTATTCAATAAAAAACTCTTATTGGTTAATGGGGTCAATTTGAACTTGCTGGGTAAACGCGAGCCTGAAATTTATGGTCATACAACCCTCGCTGATATCGAAAAACACTTGGTTGCGCGTGCAGCTCAGTATGGTATTGAATTAATATGCAGTCAATCCAATCATGAAGGCAAGCTGGTTGATGAGATTCAACATCATGGACTTTTAGCAGAAAAAGCGGCGCAAGTGGATGCGATTATTATCAACCCTGCGGCCTTTACCCACACCTCTGTCGCTATACGTGATGCGCTCTTGGCCACACAAAAACCCTTTATAGAAGTGCATTTATCCAATGTTCATACGCGTGAGCCTTTTCGTCATCATTCTTATTTGAGCGATGTCGCGGTTGGGGTTATTTGTGGATTGGGGCCGCTAGGTTACCAGATGGCATTGACCTATTGGCTCGACAATCTCTATGCTATAAAAACGATCGACTGACACTTAATCTTTGTTTTAAAACCGCCCTTAAACATTGGTAAAATAAGAAAAACACGGTTCACATATAGTAAGTTCAATATAAAAGCGGTACGGCGGCGGGACTGGTATACCTTTCTTTAAAATATAAGCTTTGCAGCCTTTGTCAGCGTAGACACAGCAAGCCAGAAAAATTTATACCAGTTCCGCGTCATATCATAACGCATCTGTTTTATTTAGAACCGACTATAGAACCGTTTTATTATCAACACATTAGCTAAACAGTATTTATTTGATTAAAACACTAGAATTACGGCTGAGCAAACAATCCACTATATGGTGACATGAATGGCAAAAACGTCTGGAAAGCGCTTTATGAAACTCGCTGGCATGACCGCAAGCATTGCTGGCAAAGCAGCTAAAAACTCATTTAAGCATCTCTCAAGTGACGAAGAAAAACGTCTGCAAGCGCGCTCAGAATTAATGCAAGACGTGGGTATCCAGATAGCCGAAACGCTTGGAGAAATGAAAGGTGCGGTGATGAAAGTGGGGCAAATTGCTTCACAGTATAAAGACGTCTTTCCACCTGAGGTTGCCACCGCTTTAGAGAAGCTACAAAAAGATGCGCCGCCCATGCCCTATGCGCAGATACGGGCGCAAATCGAGCGTGAACTTAACGCGCCTGTCAACGAATTGTTTGCTGAGTTTGAAGAAACCCCTTTTGCTGCCGCTTCTATTGGCCAAGTACACAAAGCCACACTGCCAACGGGACAAAAAGTGGTGGTCAAAGTCCAGTATCCTGACGTCGATGAGAACTGTGATAGTGATCTCAAGCAAGTACGTATGGCGCTAAAAATCGCTGGTGTACTTAATATGAGTAAACAGTTACAAGAGCAGCTGTTTAACGAGATTCGCCAAAGCTTGCACGATGAGCTGGACTATATTAAAGAAGCGCATAACTTGCGAGTGTTTGGGGCTTTTCATGCAGAAGATGAAGGACTTATCATTCCTAAAGTCGTTAGCAGCCATTCTTCCAAACGGGTTTTGACCTTGACCGAAGAGATGGGCGAAACGTTAGCAGTCGCAGCGACATGGGACAATGACATCAAACAAGAAATAGCAAAGCGACTGTTTCACTTTACTGCAGGACAGTTATTTGGCTTGTACCGTATGCATTGCGACCCACATCCTGGTAACTTTGCTTTTCGCAAAGATGGTAGCGTCGTGGCTTATGATTTTGGGGGTATTCGGAGTTATAGTGATAGCGAAGTTAAACTGTTCCGCCGTTTTGCCAAGCATGCTATTACAAGCGATACGACTGCCCTTGAACAAGACCTTGTTGCCTTAGACATTCGCCGTGACGATGATAAAAATATTCCGGGTGAGTTCTATGAAAAATGGCTCTCTATCGGCCTAAAGCCTCTCTCTATCCAGCCTTATCAAGAAGGCGCTTTTGATTTTGCTAGTAGTGAAGTCCATCACGAAGCCATCGCCCAAATGCGTACTTCGTTGAAGTACTTTGGACAGTTTCAGCCTTCTGCGACGACCATGATGTTAGATCGTACGGTATCAGGGCAGTACTGGAACTTGGTCAATTTAGGCGTTGAGATTGACCTATCACCACTCGTTGATGAATACATAGAGGTTTAATTCGAACGACAATTAAATGTGTAGGGCATGGCCACAACGATCACAAAACTCTGCCCCTACCGCATGTCCAAACTTACCACAATTTGGACAGGCTATCGGGTTCAGCTGCGGACGCATATTACGCGCTAATTCAGCCGTAAAAATACCCGTTGGTACGGCAATAATGGCATAACCGGTAATCATAACCATCGAAGCAATTGCTTGACCGATTGGCGTTTTTGGTGACATATCGCCATAACCAGTTGTGGTGACCGTCACCACCGCCCAATAAATGGATATCGGAATACTGGTAAAGCCATTTTCTGGCCCTTCGACCACGTAGACGACCGCACCAAAAATCGTCACCAATAGTACTAATGATAAGAAAAACACCGTAATTTTTTGCTGACTGGTTTTGAGCGCTGAGGCCAAAAAACCCGCTTGCTGCATGTAGGTGTTGAGCTTAAGCACACGAAACACACGTAAGATACGCAGTATGCGAATAACTAATAGATACTGTACGCCGCCGAATACTAGGCTCAAGTAGCTTGGCAGTACTGACAATAAATCTACTATCCCAAAAAAACTAAACACATAACGCAAACGGTTGGGTGCTGAAAACAACCGCAGAATATACTCCATCGTAAACAAGATGGTAAAAAACCATTCTGCATAGCGAAACAGTATGCCATATTGCAAACGCATATATAGCACACTATCCAGCATGACCACAGCCACACTGGCCAAAATCGCAATCAACAATACGATATCGAACAGTTTACCCAGACGGGTGTCTGTCCCTTCAATAATGATATGAATGCGGTTACGCAAATGGGTAATGGCTTCAGCGGTGGGTTGCTTCATAGAGTCAGTAACTTCATAATATCAATGGCTTGATAGCAACCAATGACTTAAAATGTGATAGATAAGGTCAAGTTAGTCAAAATACCTAAAACTGGTTTATAATATTGCTCACTTATCATTGTGAATACAATCTATAAGTTGCCACAGTGTAGCAAAAAAGCACTCTCAACAACATAAAAATCGTTAATGTATTAGTAGCTCTATTGCCTTAGACAAATAGAATTACCCTATTATAAAAATACTTTTTTTAAGCATAATAAATAAGACGCAGAATTTAAGGATATTATATGGCAGGCCATTCAAAATGGGCAAATATCAAACACCGCAAAGCCCGTCAGGATGCGGTAAAAGGCAAAGTATTTACCAAAATCATTCGTGAAATCGTTTCTGCAGCTAAGCAAGGTGACGCTGATCCTGACAAAAACCCACGACTGCGTGCCGTCATTGAAAAAGCACTATCAGCCAATATGACTCGAGATACCATCAATCGTGCCGTGGCTCGCGGTACTGGTGGCGATGACAATGAAAATATGGATGAAGTGAGCTATGAGGGCTATGGTGTGGGCGGTGTGGCTGTATTGGTCGAAACCTTGACTGATAATCTTAACCGTACCGTTAGTGAAGTGCGTCATGCGTTTACCAAAAACGAGGGCAACCTTGGTACCACAGGTTCGGTTGCCTATTTATTTACCAAACGTGGCGAAATCACTTTTCATGATGTGAGTCTAGAAGATGAAGTGATGCTGGCAGCGTTAGATGCAGGCGCGCTGGATATCGAAAACGATGGCGAAAGCCTACTCGTTATCACTGAATGGGAAAGCTTTGGTCAAGTCAAAGATGCGCTCAATGCGGCAGGACTAGTGTCTGATAACGCTGAAGTCACCATGTCTCCATCAACCAGCGCCGAAATCGATAATGTCGATGATGCCGAAAAAGTCATGAAAATGATTGATATGTTGGAAGATATCGATGACGTCCAAGAGGTTTATAGTAATGTGAACTTCTCTGCTGAGGTGATGGCTGAGCTTGAGCAATAACATCATCGCATAATCAACTATCAGTTGTTCAATAAAAAGCCAAACGTTTTTAGCGTTTGGCTTTTTTGTGTTTAGTAGCGCGTGATACGTGCTTAATTCACATTATGTTTTGCAACTGACCCCTTCAAGCGCTAACAAGTATTCTTTTTTATCTAGCCCGCCTGTATAACCACCCAGCTTACCATCGCTAGCAATGACGCGATGGCAGGGAATAATAATACTAAAAGGGTTTTTACCGTTGGCATTGGCCACCGCACGATAGCCTTTGGGACTACCTACGTTTTTTGCCAGTGTGGCATAACTGATCGTTTCACCGTGATTGATGTCTTGTAATGCGCGCCAGACTCGCTGCTGAAACTCAGTGCCCAGCGACAGATCTAATGGTAGGTCAAACGCTTGACGATCACCCTTAAAATACTCGTCTAATTGCTTTATAGTTTCTAGTAACAGAGCTTGAGCAGGGTCAATTTCACTTAGGCTATCTTTGTCAATAAAGGTAAAGTCCTGATCGACAAGGTTGTAATATTTTTTAAGTTTCGGAATAGATTTGGAGCTGTGCCAAGCGTTACCTGCCAGCAGCCAATTGGCTTCAACCAGTTTAGGACTACTATGCTCATTAACACTCGCAATTAACGTTAATTGGTGCAATCCAAAAGCTGCTGTGGTGACTATCATGGCTTTTCCTTCCAAATCGTTATACTTCCAAGACTTCTTCATCAACTAAAACAACCTATCGAGTGCTACTCTTTATCATCAGTCTCAAATAACGCTGCGACAAACTGCTTGGGACTAAAGGCGCGTAAATCATCAATTGACTCGCCAACACCAATATAACGAATCGGCACATCCGTCGTTTCAGCAATATTAAAGACCACGCCGCCTTTGGCAGTACCGTCCAATTTGGTAATGGTAATACCTGTCAATGGCACCACTTTATTGAATAGCTCCACTTGGTTAATCGCATTTTGACCCGTGCCCGCATCAAGGACAATCATCCCTTCATGCGGGGCGCTTGGATCCGCTTTACGCATCACACGCACCACTTTTTCAAGCTCTGCCATCAGGTGGGTTTTATTTTGCAAGCGCCCAGCCGTATCAGCAATCAATACATCGATATTTTTGGCCTTAGCAGATTGCATGGCATCAAAGATAACCGACGCACTATCAGAACCATGACCTTGCGCCACGACTGGAATACTATTACGTTCACCCCAAATTTGCAGCTGTTCAGTAGCCGCAGCACGGAAAGTATCACCAGCGGCCAGCATGACTGACTTGCCCTCACCTTGTAGGCGTTTGGCCAGTTTACCGATAGTGGTGGTTTTACCCACACCATTAACACCAACGACCAAAATAACAAAGGGTTTTTTGCTGCTATCAATGACCAGCGGCGCAACTTTTGGCGTTAAAATATCGACCAATTCAGTTTGTAGTGCCTTATACAGCGAGTGCGCATAAATCAAATCACCACGATTCGTCTGTTCGGTGAGGCTTTTGATAATACGGTTGGTGGCATTGACCCCGATATCAGCCACCAACAGCTGGTCTTCAACTTCTTCTAACAGCTCATCATCGATCTCTTTGCCACCAATCAAGATACTGACCATACCTTCGGCTAGGTTTTTACGTGACTTGCTCAGCCCCGTTTTCATGCGGTTAAACCAGCTGCCCTTTTTCGTATTGCCTTGAGCCTCTTGCAATTCTACTTCTGATTGCTGCTGAGTCGTCACTTCTGTACTGCTACTATCAGGGCTAACGTTTGGACTATCCCCCAGTTGCTCCTGCAATGGCATGGTTGGGATATTAGGAACGGCACTGGATTCGCTCGCCACATTTTTATCAGTTGCAGCGTTGTCAGTTGTTGAAGAAGCACTTGTGAAACTTTCTGAGGTGTTTTTAGCGCTACTTTGCTCGTCTGTCATGACAATAGGCGTACCCAAAGCGACACTTTCATCATTGGGTGCTTGGGTATTAGATACTTGAGTTTCTACAACCTCTTCCGACTCATCAATAATGGGCACAGATTGCGCCGGCAGACTGGGTAAGGTAATATCATCGTCATCTAAATCATCAAGGTCGCCATCAAGATTGATGACCACACGATTGTTATTATTTGGGTTATTCATAAGCTTGCCCTAAAAGTTATCACTATCAGTTATTTGTTTATTTTGAATGGCCTATATACCGTCATGTTTTTACTCTAGATATGACAGATAATTTTAGCCTAGTTTAGCATAATTCGAGTGGCGCTCAGCCCTTACCGTCTTAGACCATGGTCAAAAATTGCAACTTTAAAAGGCACGACAATAGACTGAGAAAGTTTCGCTTAAGATTTGGACACAAAAATCTGACCCTCTCCATGCTAGACTTCGCCTACTCTACCAAGTCTTACTCTAGGGTGTGTCTTCATTTTAAAATGATTATAAAAATGAGATAAGTTGCAGTCAAACGAGGAAGATAGCGTAAATAATATCGGGATATTAATCAGCTATTTGACGATGTTTGGCAAAATTTAGCCATTTTTAGCCCATTTAGATACAGTCGCTTGAATTGAGGACATGCCTTAGGGTTTGCTACTTATTCAACATCGCATATTCGACAATCACCGGTTAGGAGTTACTTATGTCATCACTATCTCATACTCGTAAAAAGTATAGTAAAAAGACCGTCAGTATCAGCGCAGCACTATTGTTAACCACGATGGTGCTATCAGCGACAGGCTGCAATACTACTCAAGAATTCAAGCCAACGGCCAGTGTGATGGTTGGGGCGCATAAATCTTTATAAAGCCAACTATCGTTAGCATTGATAGTTGATACATCAGTTTATGATTCGCCATTTTATGAGTCATCTGTTTACAAGTTGCCATCTTATATAAGTAGAACCTACCATGCCATTGTCTTTACCATTATTCATGCCTAACACTTCACTACGCATTGCCTGTACCCTAGCAATGGCCACCGCACTTGCTGCTTGTCAGACCAATACCATTGATTCTAATCAACGCTCGTCTGTTCAGAATCCAATGACTCCAAACACCTCAGAGCAAGATAAAGCAAGTCAAAATCAAGCGACCGCAGACACTCAGCAATCAGCATTGACCATGGATATGTCGGGTCGACATGAATATCAGCTAGAAAACGGTCTAAAGGTAGTGGTAAAAGAAGACCATCGTGCACCAGTAGCGATGACCCAGATTTGGTATCGAGTTGGTTCAGCAGATGAGCCCGTTGATAAAGGCGGCATCTCGCATTTGCTTGAGCATATGATGTTTAAAGGCACCAGCAATGTTTCAAGCGCGGATTATGAACGCTTGATTGCCAAATTTGGTGGGGTCAACAACGCCTTTACCAGCTACGATTATACAGGCTACTATGAGCTGTTCCCTGCCAATCGCTTTCCTTTAGCATTAGAGCTCGAAGCGGATCGCATGAAAAACTTAGTATTTGATGAAAAAGAATTCGTCAAAGAGCACCAAGTGGTCATGGAAGAACGTCGTCAGCGTACCGATGACAATCCACTTGCCAAAGCTTACGAATCATTCCGCTTACTCGCATTGCCTGATAGCCCTAAAGGTGAGTCAGTTATTGGCCCAATGAACGAGCTTGAATCAATAACACTGCCAGAACTAAAGGACTGGTACCAGCAATGGTACGCGCCAAACAATGCAACCTTAGTTATCGTAGGCGACGTTGAGCCGACAGAGGTATTAACTCAGGTCAAACGCTACTTTGGTGAGCTCAAAAAAAGCAATCTACCCAAGCGCCCTGCCATCAGTCAAAAAGGCTTCCGTGGCTATCAACAAACTGACTCCGAGCAAGCGGTGCAAGTGCCGGTTTTATTAATGGGTTATAACGTCCCCAGTCTCGTCACTGCTGGTGCAAAGGATGAAAAGCAAGCATATGCGCTGTCATTAGCCCAAGATGTATTAGATGGCGGCCTGTCCGCACGCCTCGAGAGTCGGTTGATACGTGAGCAAGGAGTGCTGACTACGGTAGGCACGTCTTATGATTTGCTGGATCGCGGCGACGGGCTGTTTTTGATACAGGCGACACCGCGTGAAGGCGTGAGCTTAGATCAAGCACAGCAAGCCATCATTGCTGAAATAGAAAAGCTCAAAACCGACCCGATTGCCGCTGATGAAATCGAGCGTGCCAAAACCAATACGGTGACGGGGCTTGTCTATGCGCAAGACAGTATGGAGGGTCAGGCACGTATGATTGGCTCGTTACAATCTATCGGTCTAGATGACAGACTGCTTGCTGAGTTACCAGCTAGGCTTGATAATGTAACGATTGCTGATATAAAAGCGGCCAGCAAAAAATATTTAGTAAAGGATAATTTGACGGTGATGCATATCGTGCCGCCTAAAGATAAAGCAGAAACAAAGAAAAAATAGCGCGGTGTGTTTCATTTATTTAATGCAAAAATTTTTCATAAAGCCTTTATTAATAAGAAGAAAACCATGACCCAAAATACTACTTTCAACATTAACAAAACGACTAAAAAGAAGACTGTTTTGCTGTCATCAATGAAACTATCAATGAAAACAAAGTTTAAGCAGCTACCCAGTTTGAGTATGGGCTTATTTTTAGGGCTGACCACATTGAGCATAACGGCTCACGCAGATATAGCTGATGCTGAAGACTCTCGCTCTCAGGCAGCCACAGTCGATACCAGTGCACCAATCGCAGCACTGTCAAAGCTGACCAGCCTAGATGATGCCAAGCCTCTAAAGGTTACAGTACCAAAGATTCAGCAGTTTAAAACCAAAGCAGGTGTGCCTGTACTTTTTGTACCGACGACCGCATTACCGATCGTCGATATTGATTTGCGCTTTAATGCTGGTAGTGCTCGCGATAGCAGTATAAAGCAGGATGGTTTTGGCATTGCCAATATGACCGCAACCATGCTTGAACAAGGCTCCAAGCGTTTAGATGAAAATGAATTCACGCGTGCGGTTGAAACCTTGGGCGTTAATTTAAGCAGTAGTGCTTATAAAGATATGTTTATGGTCTCGCTGCGCAGTTTGTCTGATGATAAGCATCTACTACCTGCCAGTGACTTAATGACTCAGATGATCACTGAGCCAAGCTTTGACGAGCAAATTTTAGCCCGTAACAAGGCACGCTTACTAGTCGGTTTGCAACAGCAAAAACAAGATCCTAACAGCCTTGCCAGTATTGCATTTAGTCAGGCACTGTACGGTGAGCATCCTTACGCCCATCCATCGGTTGGTACGCTTGAAACAGTCCCTACTATTGAAAAAAAACAGCTGGTAGATTTTAAAAACCGCTATTTAGTCGCGGCAAATGCCTCTGTTGCCATGACAGGCAACCTAACCTTAGAACAAGCCAAAAAACTGGCTGAAAGTATCACGGCTAAATTACCTACTGGCCAGCCCGCCGCTGAGCTACCTGAGCCAAAATCCCTGAGTACATCAAAGCATATTCACATACCATTTCCCAGTACTCAGACCACCGTACTCATGGGGCAGTTAGGTAGTAAGCGCGCCACCAACCCAAAAGACCAACAGCAGCAAACCAATTTTGCTGTCGGTAACGAAGTCATGGCTGGGGGAGATTTTAATGCACGACTAATGACGGAAATCAGGCAAAACCTTGGCTATACTTATGGCATATCAGGCTCGATGAACCCGATGCTGGCGCGTGGACCTTATCAAATTGGGTTTTCAACTCGTAATGACAAGGCTCGTGCTGCGATTGATGCCAGCCTAGATGTCATTAATGAAACTTTAGACACAGGTATCACTAGCGATGAGATGCAACTGACAACAGATAATCTCAAAAATAGCTTCCCAATGGGTTTTGCGAGCAATGCGGGAATTAATGGCTTACTCGGTATGATGAATTTTTATCAACTGCCGAACAGTTATTTGTCAGATTATGTCAATCGTATTGACCAAGTTAAGCTCTCTGAAGTCAACCAAACAATGCGTAGTACCCTACAGCCTGATGATTTTTTAATTGTCACTGTTGGTCAAGACGATCCTTGGAAAGATAAAAAGACCAGTAACTAACTATAGATAATTCGCTTTAAAATGACTATATAAAAAAGGATGGGCGATGCTATTAACATCGCCCATCCTTTTTTTTGTTTTATCGAAAAACAAAATATTTAATTGGAAACAGTCACTGCCACGTCATACACAAAATGTTCAGGCTTATAAGTTGCCCCATTATAGGACAATCGGACCACGTGCTTGTCATAAGAGCTGACCTGATAATCCCCGTTAGCAAAGTCGTGCAGCGTTGGCACTATTAGTAATGCTTCGATTTGACTGTCGTTAGTACTCACCGAAATATGCTGACCATTTCGCGGGTATAAAAAATAATCACAGTGATTATCCACCATCACTTCTTCGGTACGCTCAATAACCTGACTGTCTATTTCTTCTTGTATCAATTTTGGACAAATATTGGAGCGTTTTGATGCCAGACGCGCATAAGAGTTCTTAATATTGTTTTGAATATCTTTGGCATCTTGCAAATTTTTATCCGAGCCAGAGTCAGATTGTTCTGCCGCTATTGAGCTGTCATCAGAAAATGTGTCTGGGCTGCAAGCACTAATCAGCACTAAAGAGAAAAAACCTGCAGCAAATAAAGCCACGTACGTATTGTTTGATTGCAAAAACGTTTTTTTTGATTTATTAGACCGATTATTTTTTGTATACCGCTGTTTCATAAACCTTACTTACCATAAGTGCTATTTTAAGCCATGTATCACTTTTTATAACCTTGTGATTGACCTCATAGGCATATTATAACGCTTCTAACCCTCTTTTATGACTCTTAGCCAGTATTTATTTACCCTTCTGATAGTTTCAACTTATACTATTCACCAAAATTAGAGTAGCAAGGAAAACGAATGCAAGTACTACACACTGTAGACTAAACGAGCTTGACACAGCTAATCGTACTTTTTGGGTTTCAATTCATTTAATAACGGCAGGAGGAACTGCTACTGGCATGGTTAAAACCCCATTTACGATAGCCTTCGGTATCGAGATGAATCGCGCCTGTAGAGTATAAACCTAAGCCGAAATCATGAGATTGTCCCTGATATTGCCAAAACTGGCATAGGCCATCCTGCATAGTACTAAGCTGCCATGGGCTACCTTCATAATCAGGTACCCAAATATCCATAGCCCCTGCGGTCATATGTTTACTAGCGCTGGCGCCGCCTGCACAGTCATTTAATCCTGGACTACGATATACCGAACGTATCTCGGTGCTCGCTGGCAAAACTCCTTGGCTTTTTAACTCACTGTATAAACGCAATGTTGGCACAATATTCGCCCATAGCTCCTGCGGGGGCAGCTGATACGGCTCATAACCGCACTTACTCCAGCTACGAGCAGTAGTCAGTAGCTGAGACAATGGCGGCACATTTTGCGCACCAACTCGTGAGCCAAGATAACGCTTATAATCGTTTACCTGCCTCGCACGGTAACTATTACTATTCAGCCATGCATTAAAATTCATATTGGTAAAGTCGTTACTACTAGTGCTATAAGTCGTGTTATGGCGTGGTGTGCCTTTATTGGTATTGACTCGCTTGTTCTCTTCTATCGATAAGCTGGCATCGAATTCAAACTCACGCTGTTTTTGTTGAATAAGTCCTTGCATACTATCGCCACTTACTCTATCTGCTCCACTCAACATAGTTACACCACCGCTGTAGCCACCTTTTTGATTAGCATTACTGCGGGCAGAAGGCGAGATATAGGCGTTAGAACTATCACTATCAGCGCTGCTGCCATGGCGAATTTGGATACGGCGCTCACTATTGTCGCTTATAATCGCGGCATGGGCAGAGATGCTACTGGCACAAATAAATAAAGCGATGACAGGCTTGTGCATTTGCTTATAAATAGGTTTTTTTGTATTTATCATTGCAAGAAACTACCGCTAAAAACGTTTTATCGATACTATCAAATTTTAAGCAAGCACGCTAAACTATCGCAACGAATCAGTAGCGGCATATTCGTAATTAACACTTATCCTTATAGTTTTTATAATTACGTGACTTTATTACCAGCAAGTTACTTTATTCTCTATTATCTGGTTGAGTGAACACTTTATAATCACTGATTATCCACTTGTTACTTATCAAACAAGATTTTTCTTTCACGCCAATGGTCAGTCACACTTTGCCTATGTCTTCGAATCTACAGTACCGTTTTTCACGTCAGAGCCATCATTTAGGTCAAGGTCATGCACCAACGCTATGGCAGCGCATTCATATCGATCCATGGTTGACTCTCCTGCTGCTGACGGTTTGCTGTATTGGTTTGACGATTTTGTATAGTGCTGCAAGTCAAGATGTGGGCATGGTCATACGCCAAATGGTCAGTTATGGCGTAGCTTTTACCGTTATGTTCGCTATGGCACAGATACCGCCTAGTATTTATCGTGTTTTTACGCCCATATTTTATGTGCTTGGATTAATTTTATTGGTGTTGGTCGATATCATTGGTGAGGTACGCATGGGCGCTCAGCGCTGGATTGAATTACCAGGATTTGGTAGCGTGCAACCCTCAGAATTCATGAAACTTGGCATGCCCATGATGTGTGCTTGGTTTTTGTCCAAACGTGACCTGCCGCCGTCTGCTTCTAGTATTGTTATAACCTTGGCATTAATCATCGTCCCCGTGTTATTGATTGCTAAAGAGCCTGATCTTGGTACATCGTTATTGGTAGCAGCAAGCGGTATTTTTGTACTGTTTTTAGCAGGTCTATCATGGCGCTTGATTTCAGCTGCCGCCATCCTAGCAGTACCTCTTCTCGCCATCGTCTGGAATTTTCTATTGCATGACTATCAGCGGAC
>NZ_RRYX01000003.1:0-87617 GCF_014861375.1 Psychrobacter sp. FME5
AAACGACTTATCTAAATTATTTTATGATATTTGTCCAAGGCATAACTCTTTTATGGTGCAGTGACTATAGTGGTGCGACGATAATACTCTGATAAATAATATGAGCAAGTAGATTATGAATAAGGCTGTATAGTCTGCGCGTACAAATAAAATCGACGAGGCTAAAATAAAAATAACCCATCAATTCAAGCGATGAATTGACAGGTCATAAACAAATAAGATGGTAAAGAAACTAAGCGATGAAGTCAATATTTTGGAAGCGTTTATTAGGGCCTGTCCTCAGTTCAATCAATAGTTTTTACTTAAATATTTTTAACCATCTTTAGTCTCTAAATGGGCTGAAAACGGTTAAATAGAGTCTGTTTCATCTGGTATTAGCTCCAGCTCTTCTGCCATGTTCATAATGGTATTCCAGTGTTTGGGTTCTAGTGGAATGACGGTCAGCTGCTGACAGCCTTTTCTTAACAATAAGGAATCCTCAAGCGTAGGCAGAAACTTAAGCTCTGCTAGTGGGAGTATATCGGTAAAAGCTTGCTCGAAAGTGACATCTACCATGTACCAGCGCGGTTCGTCTTCGGTTGCGATAGGGTCATAGTGCCTATGCTCAGGATGGAATTGGGAGGGGTCAGGATGGCCTGCTTTGCTGACGGTCATGATACCAGCGACGCCAGAAGGCTTGGCGCTAGAATGATAAAAGATGACCTTATCACCGACCTTCATATCATCGCGCATAAAGTTACGCGCGCGATAATTGCGCACGCCATCCCAGCTGTCGGTTTTCAAGCGCTGTAAGTCATCAATACCAAAAAACTTGGGGTTGGATTTCATCAACCAGTAAGCCATCTTTTTATCCTATTAATTATCGTTAACCATGCACTTTTTTATGATAGGTCGTTTAACCTATAGTATATTTTATACTATCACTCTTAACTATTCTGCCTGTACGGAAGTGCCATTAACATGAGCGTTTGTTACTGGTTTTGTTATTAATCTAACTTTCTTTAACAAGGCCTTTTTTTTAATGAGCTTAGCCGTTATCCTAGCGCTACTTTCTGCTAATGACAGCAGTTACCTATTTATAGATAAATCCTTTTATGTTAAATATCAAACCTGCTCACTCATCCATTAGTTCTAGTGCTCTGAATCATTCTGTTGCGAATACCATAGTGGTAAACACTATTCCATTGGCGCTATATATCCATATTCCTTGGTGTGTCAAAAAATGCCCTTATTGTGATTTTAACTCGCATGAGCTGCCGATAGACAGTCAGTCATTGATGTATGACGAGTATGTCGATGCATTATTGTTAGATGCAAAGGTGCAGCAGACGTTGACTCAAGGGCGCAAAATCAGCTCGATATTTATCGGTGGTGGTACGCCATCGCTATTGCCGATTGCTCAGTATCAACGCTTATTCGCTGGGCTGCGGGCGTGTTTTGATTTTTCTGCTGACATAGAGGTTACTATGGAAGCCAATCCAGGTACGCTAGAGCATGCGCCTTTTGCGCAGTATTTGGATGTCGGTATCAATCGATTGTCGATTGGTGTGCAAAGCTTTGCGGCTGATAAGCTGAAAACGCTGGGACGTATACATGATCCTGCTCAGGCACTCGCAGCGATTCATGCGGCTCGCACAGCGGGGTTTGAGCGAGTCAATGTCGACTTGATGCATGGCTTACCGCAGCAAACGATGCATGAAGCACTAGACGATATTCAGATGGCACACGATGCAGGTGCAACGCATATTTCGTGGTATCAGCTGACGATTGAGCCCAATACCGTGTTTTATCGCAGTCAGCCCGTGTTGCCAGATGAGGATAACTTGGCAGATATTGAGCAGGCAGGGCAGGCGTTACTCCAAAAATTGGGTTATAACAATTATGAAGTATCTGCTTGGTCAGGCGCGTCCGATAAGCCATGCCGGCACAATGTCAATTATTGGCAATTTGGGGATTATCTCGCCATTGGTGCTGGGGCACATGGCAAGTTAACGGTTGCAGGTAAAGCGACAGAATTAAATGGAAATGAGTTGTTGCTAGATTCTGGCATTTATCGTTTTAGTAAGTCACGCTTGCCTAAAGACTATGTAAATTATCAGGACATAAGTCATCAAGACATGGACTACCAAGCTGACGCCGAGCAATCTACATTAAGCCAAAGTGCACCAAAGATGGTTGGTTGGCAAGTGATTGATAGTGATGAGTTGGTAAGTGAATTTATGCTGAATGCGCTACGTCTGCACGACGGGGTGATGTGGTCGCTTTTTGAGGCACGAACAGGATTGAGATATAGCGATATTGCGGAGCAGGTAGATAAATTGGTTGTTCAAGGTTTATTGGTCGACAGTGCCGAGCATTTGCAACCAACAAAATTGGGGCAGCGTTACCTCAATCAAATATTACGAGTGTTTTTGTAAGCTTGTTTGACGAAGATTTTTTAGTTTTGACGAAGCTTTCTTAGTATAGGTAATAAAAAAAGGCTTGCCAAATAAATGGCAAACCTTTTTAGCTTTAAATCTAAAACGCTAAGACTTAGATTTTTTGTTGTACGTCTTGTGCGCCGCCAGTTACAGCATCGCCAGCGCTTGACACGTCTTGGCCTAGACCTTTAAAAGTGTTGCAACCGGTCAATACGAACATAGCTGTTAAAGATGCAATGATTACTTTTTTCATAATAGTGTCCTCAAAAATAAATGGATTCTGGCGTGTTATACCAATAACGTTAAACGATTTGCGCGAACATTATTGGTTTGGTATAAGATAGCGCCACAATATACCGACATCGACATATCGTCTTGTTATCTAATACAGACATCATAGTGAAAGTTAAAAACGCTGCACAGTATCAAAATGTAATTATTGACAGTAAACTGTAACTTTTGATTACGGTGAGTCTAAAATCATCTACGGAAATATTATGACCATACACATCGTACTGGTAGCTCCAAAAATGCCGAGCAATACCGGTAATATTATTCGCCTATGTGCCAATACTGGTGCGCAGCTGCATTTAGTCAAACCTTTGGGGTTTGAGTTAGATGATAAAAAACTGCGCCGTGCAGGGTTGGACTATCATGAATACGCCCATTTGCAAGTCCATGATAATTGGGCAGCTGCAAAACAATCATTGCTAGCAGCGGACTGCGATATGATTACGGCAATGACTACCAAGCTTAGCAAGCCATTTTATGATTATGATTTTACAAGCTTAAAAGGGAATGCCAATGTGAGATCTAATGTTGCTCTGGTTTTCGGTTCTGAGACAGCAGGTCTGCCGGATTCAATTCGTGAAGATATCGGCAGCGGTAACTGGCTTAGGTTGCCCATGCTACCGGATTCACGCAGTTTGAACTTGTCTAATAGCGTGTCTATATGTCTGTATGAGGTGTGGCGGCAGCAAGGGTTTGAGGGCGATGAAGGGCGTAGCATCGGTTATGAGACCTTGACAGTATACGACCCAAAATAGCGGTTCATATTGAACCGACTATGTATTTATGGATTGAGAAAATTATAAGCAATTAGGGGGTTTTGGCAAACCAGCCAAGCGATTGACATGACGAGCAACCAAGCCTGTATTAAATAATTGCTGCAGCTTTTGATTGCTAATGTCACACTCAGGCAACGTTTTCTGTAGCCACTTGATAAGTGGTCGCGTCGCTGGTGGATGATTAAACTTGGTAAAAAAAGCCCGTACCTGTTGTAAGATTTGCAAATGCTCAGTCTCTAAATGTACCTCTAGGGTGTTGGCTAATTGCTGGGCAATATCAGCCGTCCAAATCGTATAATCACATAAGTGGCCGTCTTGATCCAGTTCAACATCGATTGTTGTCATAATTTTAATAGCGTTGTCGTTAATAGTGTTGTCGTTATTATTCATAAGGCGATGGTCACTACTTTATCAAATCCAGCATTACTAACGTTAGCATTTTGAGTCAGTTTGACCCATTCACTATCGGTTAAGATACAGCTTAACTTGGCCTCTAAGTTTAGCTTGGCTCTGGTATTGGTCGTGAGTTGAGCCACATCATCGGCTAGCGCATAAATACCCGTAATACCTTGTATCTCGCTATCACCTAAGTAGGCATCAAACCAGTCAATAAAAGCGACCGTGGTGCCAAGTAAGACGATACTGTCACCTTTGCACCATGTGCGCGACATCTCTTCGACACTGCGTCTGAGGGTGTCTATCTTACTGTGTAATTGATATAAGGTTGCCATAACGGTATCCATTTGCTTTGATAGTATTCATTGTTTTTTTTATTAAAAAGTCAGTATTTGCTCAAAGTCATTTGAGTTCACCACTTCTGGTATCAATGTTAGCTGCGAGGCCAAATCGGCTGGCAACATACCTGTGACCCAGCCACTAAACACATCGTCTGGTAACCAAGCCGCTGGCATATCATAGAGCTCAAGTGACTGAATCATGCCGTGCAAACGTGACTCATGCTGCATCAAAAAGCCAAAAACAGGCGCATCTAAATACAACTGTACTTCATGCCCAAAGGTTGCCAGCGTTAGTGCCAGTGCACAGCCTTCATAACTGACCATTTCAGTCGGGGTATGCAGCTGAATTAATAGTTTCATGGTATGTTCCTAATCTGATTGCTGGCTTAGAATGTTACTCGCTAATAAGTATTGTCTTGGCGTCATCAATTTTATAAAACCTGCATCAAAATTGTATTAAAACTGCACCAAGCGACAGTCCTCTTGCATCATCATTGCAAGCTCACTCAATCCTACCAATGTAAAACCTTGTGCCAGATTTTCAGTGTCTAGCTGATGTCGTTTGCTGTTATCGCTATCGCTAATACCGCGACTGAGTGCGGTACTGACGCAAACGGGCAGTGATAACTGATATTGCTCAGCGAGCGTTTGCCATTCTTTGGTCAAGTCGATTTGGTCTGCCGACTGCCAGCGTAAACGATTGGCAGTATGCGCTGCGTCTGCATAAAAAAAGACGTTTAAAGGGCTGCGTCTGCCCACCTCTTCTTGGTTTGAGCTGCTCTGAAGATAAGCGCGTGCATAACGTAGCGCTAGTTGAGCAAGCGGGTGACTAGGATCAGCGGTGATTAGAAGTAATGGGGTAGAGGCCGTGGTTGTAGGCGTGGTCATAACGGTAGCATCGCAATTTATAGGTGGTTGTTGATTGATAGGTAGTGACTAAAAAGTCTTTAATAAACCGACCTTGAACGGTTCATGGTCAACCGTTCAAGTCTAAAAGCCAGATTCAATTTATTTTTCTAAATCGCCAGTTTTGATCATTTGCTTACCGATGTTTTCACCGGTAAAGAGACCAATAAAGGCGGAAGGAATGTTTTCAAATCCTTCGATAAGGTTTTCTTTGTATTTCAGTTGCCCAGCATTATACCATTCTGCGATTTGCTTTTTGGCGGCATCGAACTCATCTGCGAAATCGTAGACAACAAACCCTTCCATACGGGCGCTTTTCTTGATTAAGGTTTGCATGGGTCTTGGACCTTGTGGCGGATTGTCTGCGTTGTATTCTGCAATTTGTCCACAAATAGCGACACGGCCGTGTTTGTTAATATTGGCAAAAACCGCATCGAACAATTCTCCGCCGACATTATCAAAAAACACATCAACACCATCGGGACAGGCTTCTTTGATCGCCACTTCCATGTCGTCAGTTTGATGATAGTTGATGCCTTTATCCAAGCCTAAGTCATCTTCTAAGAACGCAATTTTTTGGGCAGAGCCTGCAATACCGATAACTTTACAGCCTTTTATCTTAGCGATCTGCGCAGCAATACTGCCTACTGAGCCTGCTGCACCAGAGACAACGACTGTTTCCTCTTTTTTTGGCTGACCAATAGTTAGCATACCAAAATAGGCGGAGAGGCCGGGAATACCAAGCATACTGACAGCGGTGGAAATAGGTGCAAGCGTCGGGTCTACTTTTTCAATGTCTGCAATTTTAACGGTTTGATATTTTTGCCATGCAAAGCGCCCATGCACAATATCACCTACTGCAAAATCATCATCATTGCTTTCAATGATCTGTGCAACCGTTCGACTGGTAATCGGCTTGTTTAACTGAAATTTATTGCCAGCAGCATCGTCATCGCCTTTATTCATAAAGCCGCGCATACCAGGATCGACAGAGACGTAAATACTTTTTATTAAGACCTCGCTCGCTTTGAGCTGAGGCATATCAATGTCATTAATTTTAAAGGTGTTTTCTGTTGGCAAACCTGAAGGGTGTTCAGCCAATACAATTTCCTGGTTTTGTTGTTTTAAATTTGAATGATTCATTTTATTATCCTGATTTTTATAGTTTGTTTTTTATAATTTGACACTTTCATTATTATTCATCACGGCTGGTGGCCTAAGGTTATGGCTGTTCGTGCTAAAGTTATTCATGCTACCATAAAGCCGCTAGAATCAAATAGTGTCCGTGTTGTTAAACGTTGCTGAACACTCAGATATTGAGTAAGCTTATTTGATGCTGTGATTGGCTCGGCAGAAAAAATCTAGACTTAGGTTCTAGATTTACGTCGTCTTATTATTCTATGTAAGGAGTTCATTCCTCTATGTTATCTGCTATGTCTTTACGTGCGACTCATGGGACAGATTATCAGCCTACGGCAGATCAGTTGCAAGTATTGCAGACGGCGAGTGAATTTGCCTATCAAATTTGGGAAAGTCGGACCATTTCATGCCAGACTTTTTTGCGCAGTTACCCATTAGACCAAACCCTAACACGTCAGCAAATTGATGATTTAATCCAAGACTATACCTTGGATGATAATTACCAACTCGCCGCTGAAATGAAGGTGATGAGTGGTTTGCGCCATTTGCGTACGCTGCTGATGATGCGCTGGATATGGCAAGATGCATTACAAATGATTACGCTTGAGCAGTTAACCGATGAGCTGTCTGAGTTTGCAGATGGTTGTATCTCTTTTGCCAAAGAGTATACCTATCAGCATCTTATCAAACAGTATGGCGAACCGACCTTTATTAATGCTAAAGGCAATGTACAAATTGACGATATGGCGATTATGGCCATGGGCAAACTTGGCGCTCATGAGCTAAATTTATCCAGTGATATCGATCTTATCTTTGTCCATCAGGCACGTGGTGAGACCAATGGCGATAAAGCCAAAGGCACCCGCTGCATAGATAACAAGCGTTTTATGACTCGGCTGGGTCAAGGTATTATTAAGTTGCTTGATAACAAGACCGCTGATGGTTTTGTGTTTCGAGTGGATATGCGTCTGCGTCCGTGGGGTGACGGTAGCGACTTGGCCATCCATTTATCCGCATTACAGAAGTATTTTTCGCAGCATGGCCGTGCATGGGAGCGTTTTGCTTGGCTAAAAGCTCGAGTGGTTGGGCAGATAGAGCAGCCGTTCTATGATGAGTTGCAGGTGCTTATTAAACCATTTGTCTTTCGTTATTATGTTGATTACAGTGCTTTTTCAGCACTCAGAGAAATGAAGTCGCTTATCCAAAACCAAGTGGTACAGCGTGAAGATTTGGATAATATTAAGCTTGGTGCTGGTGGTATCAGGGATATTGAGTTTATTGTGCAAGCATTCCAGTTGATTTATGGTGGGCGGCATCCTCAACTACAGGTTAAATCGTGCTTACAGGCAATGCAGGCATTACATAAGCTTGGGTATATAGAGACCGTCACCTATGAGCAGCTGCAAGTGGCTTATCGTTTTCTACGCCGATTGGAGCATGGTATTCAAGCCATCAATGACCAGCAGACTCAGCGCTTACCACATGATTTACAGTGGCAGCGCAATTTAGCGATAACACTTGGGTTTGATAACTGGCAAGCATTGCTAAGCACGCTTAATCATCATCGCGACAATGTCAATGTTCCGTTTGAGCGTATGGTCACCGAGCGCCAGATACCTGACCAAGACGATATGAATCTTGAGCCAGAACACCTCGATGAGCAGATTGCGCGCTTAAATGAAGTACTCACCCCAGAAAATCGCGAGCTATTGCAGGGTTTTTGGCAATCAAAGATGGTTGCCAACTTAAGTGACGAAGCAAGAGAGCGTTTGGACGATGCTTATCCTGTCATTATCCATGCATTACTCGCTCATCAAGAGCAGCAGCAACTGGCTAATACCGCCTTACCGCGTCTCATTGCTTTGCTCGAAGCGATTTGTCGCCGTTCTATCTATTTGGTCATGATTGCAGAGAACCCCAACGCAACGATTGAGCTGATTCCGATGCTGTCGGCCAGTCCTTGGATTGCAAAAGAGTTGGCACATTATCCGGTGCTTTTAGATACTTTTTTACAGCAACGCTATCGTCATTTGCCAGATAAGCCTGAGCTTCGTGATATTTTGCGCCAACAACTTTTGCGGGTTGAGCCCAATGATGAAGAAGAGTTGCTCAGCGTATTAAGGCTATTCAAAAAGAACCAAGTATTGGCGGTCGCCGCCAGTGATGTATTGGCTGAGCGTCCAATTATGAAGGTGTCGGACTCATTAACCTATATCGCTGCTGTGGTATTAGAAGCGGCACTAGAGCGTGCTTTTGCAGAAATCGTCAAACGCTACGGTTACCCCATTGGTCAAGATGGTGACCCAGTGACTGAGGCTGATTGCGGCTTTGCCATCATTGGCTACGGCAAGCTTGGTGGGTTAGAGTTGTCGTATTCATCCGATTTAGATTTGGTGTTTTTACACAAGATAAAAGAGCAGGGCATGACTACTGGCGAAAAATCAGTCAGTGGGATGAAATTTGCTGCGCGTTTGGTACAAAAGCTGATGAATTACCTCAATACTCAAACTCGAGATGGCCGCGTTTATGAGATTGACATGCGTCTGCGCCCCTCGGGTAACGCTGGCATGATGGTAGTATCTTGCCATGCTTTTGAAACCTATCAAATGGACAAAGCATGGTCGTGGGAGCATCAAGCATTGGTGCGGGGACGGGCGATTTGTGGCGACAAACGAGTGACAGCACGTTTTTGTGATATCCGACGAGAGGTACTGGCCCTACCGCGCACGATAGAACAAGTGCGTAGTGAAGTCACCAGTATGCGTATTAAGATGCAAAAACATCTAGGCACCAGTCAGTGGCAACAACAAGCGGGCAAGTTTCATCTTAAACAAGACGCAGGCGGCATAATTGATATTGAGTTTTTAGCACAATTTGCGGTGCTGGCTTATTCGCACGAATATCCAAGTTTGACTAAGTGGAGTGACAACGTCCGTATTTTTGAAGAAGTTGCGTTACTAGGAATTTGGGACGCGCAAGTTTGTCAGGATTTAACCGATGCTTATCTAAGAATACGTGCTGCCACTCACCAGCTGGCATTGTCAGAGCAGTCATTGTTAGTCGATGAATCGCTATGGAAGGAGACGCGAACATTGGTACAAGATCAATGGCAACATTTGATGGGCGTCGACTCAATAGAAGAAGAATAGGCACCACTATAAACAAAAATCATTTAACCACAAACCAAAAGGTTGCATTTGTCAGCATTGCCAGTGATATAATCGCTTGCTCATGGTAATACTGCCGTCAGTCATTAATAATAATGAAGCGGTATTTTAGCAGTAAAAATTGACGCTGCGGTGTTATCATATGATGTTGATAAATACGACTAAATACAACCTCTAGTCGAAGCAGTTTAAGGTGGGTACAAGGTAACCGAGCGTAAATATTACATTGCACGAGGTTAATGTTGTGGCCATTTTCAAGTGCGTTGACTATACCTAAAAAAGTTAGCCGTTAGTGCTAGCATAAGGATTATAAAATGAACATGGCAACACAAGATGGTAAGCTTTGGATGAATGGCACGATGATTGAACAGCCAGATGCCAAAGTCCATGTACTGACGCATAGCTTACATTATGGTATGGCGGTGTTTGAAGGCGTCCGTGCTTACCAAACGGCTGACAATCGCACAGCAATTTTTCGTCTAAAAGAGCACACTGAGCGCCTATTGGGTTCAGCAAAAATCTTTCAGATGGATGTGCCGTTTGATGCAGCAACGCTTGAGCAAGCGCACAAAGACGTGGTCAAGCAAAACAACTTCGCAGAAGCCTATATTCGTCCACTGATTTGGGTGGGTGCAGAAAAACTAGGCCTGTCATCACGTGACAATAGCATCAATGCGATGGTTGCGGCTTGGCATTGGGGCGCGTACCTTGGTGAAGAAGGTATCAAAAATGGTATCCGTGTCAAAACCTCTTCATTTACCCACCATATGACCAATGTAACTATGTGTAAGGCAAAAGCCTCAAGCAACTATCCAGTCTCTATCATGGCCAATCAAGAAGTCACGCGTAATGGTTATGACGAAGCCATCTTGATGGACCCACAAGGCTATGTCTGCCAAGGTGCTGGCGAGAACTTGTTTTTAGTAAAAGATGGCGTGTTACATACTCCTGATTTAGGTGGCGGTGCATTAGATGGTATCACGCGTCGTACTATCATCGAATTTGCGGATGACTTGGGTATCAAAGTCGTTGAGCGCCGCATCACTCGTGATGAGTTTTACTTAGCAGATGAAATCTTTATGACGGGCACCGCGGCTGAGGTGACACCTATTCGTGAATATGATGACCGTGTTATCGGTAACGGTAGTCGTGGACCCTTGACTGAGCAGCTACAGACTTTATACTTCGATGTCGTGCACGGTCGCAATGAGCAGTATATGGATTGGTTAAGTTTTATTGACTGATTTATATATTAATCGGTGTTTGAGAAAAGCCAAGACTGTGTCATAGTCTTGGCTTTTTTGTTGGCTATACTATAAAGAAAGCCATTGAGTTCGAGTGGTTAATATAGATATAGTTAATCCAATTTTGAAAGAGTACAGAGTTACTGGGGTGAATTATTCGCAGCTTCTGGAGTGCAAAGCGCACAGCAAGCAAGAAAAATTCATCCCAGTAGCACGTTATAATACTTGTCTTTCTTTTATTTAGGACTGGCTATAGCAATAAATAGCTTTTAAACACTTTCTGACCAGCGTACCAATCTCACATCATGCTTCTGTAATAATACTTCAAACGCATCACTCATTAACCAGTTGTATTCAATTTCTCGTGCAGTCTTAATTTCATCCTGCCAGCCGTTATCAGGAATGGCAGGATGGCACATAATGAGAGTGGTAGACAACTCCGTAGGCAATGAGAGTGGCGCAGCATGTATGGCGGGAGTGGTCGTATCATATTGCGCATAAGTGCCCAACGGTTCAATGACAAATGACTGTGCATAGAGCGCAGGCGATAAATCAGCGGTGCGCGGTGCACTCTGTAACCATTGATCCCACAATGCTGTTAACTCTTGACGGTTGGCATCAAACCCATAAATTCCGCCAAAATAATCGTTGGTTGCAATGTGTTTATCTTTGCACAGTTTGCGCCATGCATTGCCACCTAGCGTGTAGATAACCCAAGACTTAAAATCGTTCACCAACGGGGTGGTCGTACGCGCACTAATATGAGTTTGGGTGTTTTCGCCACCGTAACGCTCATTCAGCTCGTTGGCTAAGCGTTGACGGATAATAGGAAACTGATGGATATGCTGATGACCATCTACAAAAATAGGGGCACGGCCAAAACGGTCTTCAAAGCCATCCAATTGTTTTTTGATGGTATCAGTCACTTGTACAGGATTAATTTTACGTAGGTAGCTGGCTATAATGAGCGACTTAAGAGAACCGCGTAGCGCTGATGGGAATATTCCGGTCAAATCCAGATGCAAACCAATATCGATATTTAATTCAGCTAACGTTTGTATCTCACTGTCACTGATAGTACCCCCTACCATATAGCTACTAGCACCGATGCGCCCACGTTCAGCGAGATGTAATACCGCATCATTTACTGCACCCGATAAACCCAAATCATCGACATTGATAATAATAGCGCGTGCACTATTTGATATTTGAGAGTTCTGGTTTTGAGGTGTGTTGTTTTTTATTGTCGTCATGATTTAAATGCCCAAAGTTTACCTAATGAAAAAGTCATCACCGTGATAACGCCGGTTACTACCAACCATATCAACATATAGTAATGCTCACCAAACCAATTTAACCCCAAAACAAATAAGCTTTGATTGGCAAGAAATCCAATAATTGAGCTGGCAAACCACTTGGCTAGCACTGGTAACGAGCCAGCCAAGGATGGACGTTTCACACTCTGATTATCGTTCTTTTTATTACCTGAAAAAGGTAGGCTCGAGGGGTTGAAGGTCAGATAAAAATGCCCCAAAAAACTGATGATGAAGGCCAGTAAAAATGCCATAACATTCGCCCATGTTGGGGTCATGGGCGTAAAGCTGACAATACTTACCAATACTAAAAAATGCACCAATGCAGCAATAGCGCCAACGGCTATAAACCATAGGGCTTGTTTGGATGCTGTTGGTGTTGCTGGTTTTTTATTCATAGGTTTTTTTGTCAATAAATCTAGTAGGGGTGTCCGTGACTTCATCAGCATGGTTATCGCTATCACTGAGTTCGCGACTACTAATGGTTTCATCAATGAGATATAGCGGTCGTTGCTTAACCTCTTCATACAGCCTGCCAACATATTCACCAATCACGCCAATACAGACCAGTTGGATACCAGTGGAAAACATAATGCCAGCGGCTACGGTTGCCCAGCCTGCGACATCGCTACCAAATATTAAGGTATCTATGACAATAAATAAACCGTATAAAAATGCCAAAGCGGAGACGACAAAACCCATGCGTGATATGAGTCGTAACGGTCTTTGAGAAAAAGAAGTAATGCCAACCAAAGCCAATTCAAAAAGACTACCAAAGTTAAACTTACTCTCACCAGAGCCGCGATTATCAGCAGTAAAGGGCAGGTAGACAGTATTAAAGCCTACCCAAGCGTAGAGACCTTTCATAAAGCGTTGGCGCTCAGGTAGTGAGCGTAATGCCTGTACGACCTTACGCTTCATCACGCGAAAATCACCAGCATTGGGGCGAATCTCATAACGCTGACGGTCTTGGATAAAGTGGTAAAAGCTGCGTTTGAAGGTTTTTGCTAACTGGCTTTCATGCGGGCGATTGGCCTGAATACCGGCCACCATATCAATATTTGACTGTTCAATCATATTTAACATTTGCGCCAATACTGATAAAGGGTGCTGACCATCCGCATCAATCATCGCCACCATATCACCTTCTGCCTGAGCAAGACCAGCACTGAGCGCAGGCTCTTTACCAAAGTTTCGAGACAAACGTATTATTTGCAATGTTGTGTTTTCAGGCAGTGTTGCCATCAGATTGGTCACTACAGCAACCGAGTCATCACGGCTACCATCATCGACGATGATAATTTCACAGCTTGCGGGCGTTACTTTGTCTTTTGGTTGTTCTGATATTTTATATTCTTTGGGCAGGTTTAACGCTGCGGTAAACGCAAATACTTCGGGCAAAAATGCTTGCAATGCCTCGGCATCATTATAGGCTGGCATGATGATCGATAAGTAAGGTTGGTTTTGTGGCATAAAACACTCATCATCTTTGGTAAGTAGGTATGGTTGCTGGGCAATTTATTGAGGCGACTGAATACAGCGACTAGGAACATAAGCAGTCCAGTTTACGGTCAACGGTGTATCCGCTTTAGGGTCACGCCATGAAATTTGCCATTGACCTTGTTTTTTTATTAGTCGATCAGAGCTGGCTGCATTATTATCCTGATGGTCACCGACCACTGTTATTTCATCCAGTAAGGGCAGCAATATATCGTCATCGCCGTCTTCCCACATGACTAGGGTGCCGTTTTTTTGAAGTCGTTCAATACTCATCCACGGTGAATGGCTGGCGGGACCTGAAATCATTTGTGATGGAAACCCACTATTTATTGCTACTAAAGCGCCCAGCCAGCGGTCACCTGAGACGCTATCGAGTGGGCAACTACTCAGCGATTGCCAAGTGTCCTGAGCTTGTCCAGCAAGCACTTGTTCAGGCCATTGCATACGCGATGGTTTATGACGTATTTTATCACCAAAACCCACGTATACGACCATCAGTACCGTGGCTAGTGTCAGCCAAATAGCGAGGGCTTTACGTAGTTTAGTCGCTGTCAGTAATTGAGTAGCTGGGACAACGAATGAGGCAGCTAGCAATCCAGACAGCGCCCACATTGGCATGCCCCACATATCACGCAAGCCAACACCGAATACTAAGCTCAACACTACTAGCACACCAATGGGAGCGGCCCAAAGATACCATAGTAGAGAAGCACCTGCTGGCAGGCTATGCTTATAAGCGCTAACACCAAATAAGCGTTTGCGATTAAGGGCGAGTATTAATAATAGTGGGATATGTGCGACGAGCTGAGCGATAATAAAACTGATCCAACTAAAATGGCGGCTAACGCTACTAGCGGCTTCACCGACATCATGTGAGCGCCCATTAGCATAACCGAGCGGCAACCAATCATGCATCACTAACCAATATAGATGCGGGGCAAATACTGCGAGCATCACAAAAATAGCTATCCATGGCTGCGGTTGCTTTAGCAGCGGCCACTGTTTTGGTAGTAACAAGTAAGTCGCCATTGGTAATAATAAGAATACCACACTGTATTTGGTGAGCATACCGAGCCCACCAAGCACACCCAGTAGTAGCCAGTCTGTGAGCCGATTACGGGTAAGTGCTTGATAGAATACTAAATACAGCCCTGCCCAAATAGGAAATTGTGCAACATTATGATTGAACTCTAGGCTGGGATAGGTGTAATAAACGATCGCTAAGGTTAGTGCGCTGCCCAATAGCGCAACTTCATGTGACCAGACCTTTTTACCTAGCTGATAGATAAAAAATAAAGTGAGTAGGACGTATAGTTGGCTAAGCAGATAAGGACCAATATGGCCAAACAGCTGATAAAAGCTATATAGTACCCATGACGAAAAAGGAGGGTGTTTATAGTAGCCCAATTGCCATTCGCTTCCCCAACTAATACCTTCGCTGACATCAAACGGTACGCTGCTGGCGAAAAAGGTAGGCGCGATAGACCAAATAACAAAGTAAGCGATTAAAAACAAACCAAACCAGCGCCAAGAATTTGAACTTTTATCCTGCTGTTCAAATTTCTTACCAGTACCATTATTTATAGGTCGAGCATCAGAGGACACTTTATCAATGGGGGGCATAATACAAGCCTTATAATAGTAAAACTAGCTTAGAGTAAGTCTAGCAGATAAATTTTTTAGTATTATAAAGGCTATTGATAGGCAGTCATAGTCAGGCGTCACTTTTTATCTACAAGCAGCTCTTAAGGCTTATAGGTACAAGGATGAGAATACAGCTGATCCAGTAGACTAAGTATAGCCATAATTGCAATATGACTCATTAAGCAGTTTAGAGAGTTCGCTGATTATCATAAAAAAAATGTAATAATTTAAGAGCAATCTTCATGGAGTGACATAATATAAGCTGCAAAAACTTACCATAAATTGATATGAGGAAGGAGTGTAAATGTTAGTGCGATATTGGGCCCATGCTGTTTAACTGTAACCGCTTAACCTTCTTCATTTAGAGCATCGCTAGTGGACACTAAAAAAGGTGCTTCGGCTAATACTGGTATAATATTATATTTGTCTACTACCTTTTCTGAGCCTGATAATTTCACAAGATTTTCGGAGAAATTAGTTTTTATACGCTGCCATTCTCTTGAGATAAACTCTTTAGCAGGATTGTCATATTTTGGTGATTTACGTCTTTGATCAAACATATTTAATATATCTAATGTTATTTCAGGAAAATTAGTGAATAGGAAATCCTTATAAAATACCTGATATTTAGCAGTGTATTTATTGTCTGTACGCCAAGGTTTATTATTGCTAATAAAATGGATGATATAAGGCTCTGTAGTATCAGTAAAACTATGAGTAAGCCGATTAATTTGCCAATTAAAATCAAACGGTAAAAGTACTATCTCATTTAACAACACTCTATTTAAGGCAGATTGATCATGACACTGTAGTCTATCAGCGTTTTCAATAGCATAATTAAAAACTCTAGATAGTATGTCTTCTTTGACATATTGCCTAGTACTGAATACTAAAACACCTGAATTACGATAAATATGGTCATACTGATGATATGACTTTATATAATTATCCACCGTTTTTTGTTTTTGTTTAAAAGTTGAACGAAACTTAAGTTCCATAATGTCAGCTGCTGCCGCTACGCAAAACTCTGTATCTAAACTATCAACATATGTCATCAGTTCGCTATAAAAAGGTTTGTTTATAAAAGTATCTGCGTCTAAATATATAATATATTCATAAATACCTTCAAAGATCTGAGGTAGAAATAAGCGGTGATAAGCTGCAAGGCTAAGTTTTCCTACCGGTAAAGAGGCTATGCCATTAATACAAAGCTCAATAAAGCGAATCTGTGTGTCAATAAACTTTTCTGGTACTTTACTAATGTCAGGTAAGCATATACAGATATCACACGGTAATTTTGGATGTAGAGCTATAAATTGTTCAGCTACAAATAAAGCATAAGGTAAATAGTTCTCATCAACACAAAAGGCTAAAGTGTTATTATATTCAGCTTCACCTGTTTGCTGAGAAATTGTTGCAGAAATATTCATAGTAATAAAGCTCATTCGTTATTTTGTTAATTGCACACATACTCTTATTACACATTATAACAATAATACAATTAAAAAATAGTGAAGTAATAAACTAGGGTGTACCCCTAAATGTATTTAAACCATAAACCCAATTAGCTATAGGCTATGTTGAGGTATAATATGAGACATAGTATTTTTTATCAAGTTATTAATTCAGGATAGTAAACCATGACTAATGAAACCATACGTGTATTTGTAGGCTGCGATCCTAATAATTGCGATTTAGAGCAGATGATGGTACTAGAATATAGTATTCATAAACATACAAAGACACCTGTAGAAATCACATGGATGCAGCTATCACATAATCCTCAAAGCTTTTGGTATTCTAATCCAACAGTAGGTGAAGGCTGGAACACCACTAAATGGTCGACTCCTTTTTCGGGGTTCCGTTGGGCTATTCCTGAATATTGCAACTACTCGGGGCGCGCCATTTATATGGATGCGGATGTCATAATTTTAGATGATTTAGCAAAACTATGGGATCATCCTATAGAAGGCCAATCAATAGTAGCAGCGAAAAGTTATGCGGATATGACACGATTATGTACCTGCGTTTGGGATTGTGGCAAAGCAAAAACGGTTATTCCGTCAATTGAACAATTACGACAAGACCCTGACAGTCATAAAAAGATGATGAAGCTTCTTAAAAAAAATAAAGACTTAATTGAGCCTTATCAGGACAGCTATAATTGTGTGGATGGTGAAGATTTAGTGATAGAGGATATCAAGATATTACACTATTCTGATATGGGAACACAGTTTAGTCATAAGTATTCACTTGCAAGGATTAGTGAGGAAGGGCTTGAACACTGGTTTGACGGTAATGTGATGGACCATCCAAGACAAGATTTGACTGAATTGTTTGATAGTTATTATAGTGAAGCCTTGGCTAATGGGTATCAATTAGATGATTATAGAATTGATGCTTTTGGTAGCTTTCCAAAAAAGACTCAGCAACGCTATAAGCGTAATAAAGTAACGCGACCAAAAAAATCTAAATCTTTATTTTCAAAAATATTTAAGCGTTAATTTGTTCGATAAAATAATAGTTAATTATCTAGCCAACGAACGAACAACCAATTATCCATAGGTCATAATTTATGAAGCAGCCCACCAAAATAGTGGTATTTGTTATTAACTGTCTACAGGGTGCCGGTGCAGAGCGAGTCGTTCTTACTCTAGGACAAGGGTTTTACGAGTTAGGTTATGAGGTGCATATATTAAGGTTTAAGCCTTTAGTAGAATATGATCTTAACCCAAACCTGAGCTACCATATGCTTAGATTCAAGCCATATAAGCTTATACTGGGAGCACAGCGTCGTGAAAAGATTTTTGCACGAGCTTTAGATAAGTATATTTTAAATAAAATTGGTCAGCCTAATATTATTTTATCCAATCTGATGCCTGCAGATAGCATTCTTAGCTATAGTAGGTTGCCAAATATTACTTATATCATTCACAATACTTTATCACTATTGTATAAGCTTGATAGTGCGAATCAGGGCAATAAGTCAAAATCGAGAATGATTGATATATATTCTAAGCATCCATGTATATGTGTGAGCGAAGGGGCTGAAACAGATTTTATAGAAACCTTTGGCAATATTACGCCAACGACTGCTATCCACAATCCGATTGATAGAGATAACATCCGAAAACTTGCTGAAGTGTTTGTCCCAGAATATCAGAACTATATTATTCATGTGGGTAGTTTTAAAGAAGCAAAGCGTCACGATATCCTGCTAAAAGCTTATGCTCAAACAGATCAATCTCTGCCTTTACTGCTTTTAGGAGAAGGTAAGCGTAAGAGTGATATGAAAAGTCTAGCCGTGGAGCTTGGTTTAGAAGACAAGGTAGTGTTTTTAGGGTTTCGTGAGAATCCTTTTCCCTATATAAAACATGCGCAATTCAAAATATTAACCTCTGACTGGGAAGGGTTTGCCTTAGTTATAGCAGAGTCCTTGGCTCTAGGCACGCCAGTTATTAGTACAGACTGCCCCTCTGGGCCAAGTGAATTGTTACCAAAAAATAATTTAATGCCGATGAAAGATGTTGACGCTATCGCTAACAAACTCAGCCAAGCTATAAACAACCCTCAACAATTTCAGGCTGCATTTGATGATGCGCTCCTTCCTGTAAAGATTGCTAAAAAGTATGTTGAATTTACAGATAGCTAAAAATGATCAAACCCATTATTTTGCTGGTATTAAAGGCGTTAGAAGGTCGCGGTGCTGAACGCATGGTAGCGACTTTAGCGCGTGCTTATGCGGATATGGGCCATAGCGTTCATGTACTCTGTTTAGAGAGTACACAGAAAATGCCTTTAGATTATCGCGTCCAGCATCATGTCGTGGCATACACCCAGATTCACAATAAAGCCATCTTCGAGGAAGAGTCCGAGCAAGCCGCAGGATATAGAACCGTTGCAAAGCGTATAGATCACTATGTACTTAAAAACATAGGGGTACCAGATTTAATATTGGCTAATATCTATAAAGTAAATTGGATTATGTCTTATAGTCAACTGCCAAATATTATCAATGTCTTACATACTGCATTATCTAAACAATTTGAACAACAGTTACTAGACAGTCCCAATCATATTATCCAGCATTTAAAAAAGGTGTATGGTGCCCATCCTTGTAGCTGTGTCAGCGATGGGGCATGTAAGGATTTATTAACACTTATCGGCAATAACCTTAATAGAACGACGACGATATATAACCCATGCGATACCAATGAAATCAAAAAATCAGCCGCTCAGTCATCAGTTTTTGAGCGTTTTGGCGTAACTGCTAAAGGATACATTATTCATGTAGGGTCATTCGATACGATGAAGAATCATCAGGATTTGTTGCGAGCATATGCCAAAACAGATCGGCAGCTGCCATTGGTATTGGTAGGTGAAGGCAAACTTGAAGATGAAATGAAACAATTGGCGACTCAACTTGGTATTGATAACAGTGTCAAGTTTTTGGGGTTTCAGGGCAATCCCTATCCATTAATCGCTGGCGCAGCATTAATGGTGCTGACGTCTAAATTTGAAGGATTCGGTTATGTCATCGTTGAGGCACAGGCGTTAGGAGTACCAGTTATTAGCACAGATTGTCCCTTTGGACCAAGAGAGTTATTACCTGAGCAAAACTTAATACCTGTAGATGATACTGATGCGTTGGCAACGTTAATGAGTCAGGCGCTTGCCAATCTGGATGATTATAAAGTCCAATTGAATAATAGACTTTTACCTCACAGCATCGCTCGTCATTATCTAAAATTTGTTCAAGTAAAGTCAGTTTGAATGTTCAGCACGCCCTAGAAGGTAGTATTAATAAAGCTCATCAAACAAGTCTTTAGATACGGGCGAATGATTATAGACAGTCACACCATGATCCTTATAGACCTTTCCTAATAGATTAAACGACGGCACAATACGATCTGTAATCGCTTTATCCAGTTTACAGGGTGCGCTATTGTCTTTGTTTTCATAAAATCGTGGTTGGTTACTATTAAGTAGGTCGATGCCATATAAATGAATAGCAGAGGCTTGGCGAGAGAATGCCAGCTGTGCGGCGACATAAGCAACGGTTCCTGCTTCTACAAAACCATCAGTGACATCAAGTGATACACCAATGGGCTTTGGTTTATGAGTACTGTTGATGACGAAGCTTGGATGGTCTGCAAACTCTTTCAAGGAGCTTTTTCTAATCAGCCGCTTGGCTGTTAAAGCCAGTTTACTGTGCCAAGGCTTATTAGATTTAACGCCCCACGGCCGATCTACGGGATATAAGACGCGCATTGCTTGATGATAGTTGAGCATAATGTCTGGATGTGAAGCGGCTAAAGCTTCGAATACAGCAAGGGTTGCGTATAGCGGTTGACCATTATAGTGGTTTTTTAAAATATTTGGTTGGTGATGGATAAAGCGGGCGTCACTAATCACCCAGCCAGCAATAGACGTAAAAGTCTGCTCTGAGAGCAGACTGAGGCTACCATTGACAAAGATAGTTGGAGTACCCAATTGCTGATTGTTAAATACTAAGTCAGCAATTGAGGGGCCTGAGGCAATAATCTGCACCGCTGTTTGCCGTAAGTGTTCTTTGGTTTCAGTGCCATTAAAGGCATTAAGGGTAACGCGCTGATTCCCAACCCTAATATCGTCAGTCTTTGGTAATCCCATAATGGTATTCCATAATCTCTTAATAGTATTGTTGAATGGGATTAACCTGTTCTGATATACGGCATGCTTATTTAAAGTACCATTTAATGCATCATTAAAAATACCATTAAAAAACGACTGAAAAATCCAGTGTGCTTATCGCCAATACTCCTTCAACCAAGGGCTTGGTTTCACATGACGATACCATTTACCACCACCACCATTGATAGCATCGGGCGGGTTAATCTCACCATGAAAGATGACGATTTTTGCACCAGATGGAAGTGTAGGTGCGCGTATAAAATTAAATGGAATAGGGGCGATGCATTGGTACTTGAAGCTGACACACCAGTCTTTATCCCAATACTCTAGGTGATGATGTTCACGCAAGTAGTTCGACAGATAGGCCTGCTCGTGGCGTACTTGGGTGCGAATGGTATCAAAGTTACGCTCAAAGTTTGCCAGCAAATCAGGGTACGTATCCAAACCAATATTGAAGCGATATACCGAGCTATTACCAATCATTCGCCACGGTTTTTTCCAATCACGAATGATAACGACACTGTCTTGGTGCTCAGCTTCATAAGTAAAAAAGCCATCAATATTATCAACGATAACAATGTCGATGTCTAAAAATAAGGCCACACCTTTGAGGTCGTATAGCTCAGGCTTAAAAGTCGTGAGCTTTTTCCAGCCACGCTCAGGCCCAGCGGGTAAATCCATTTCAGGTATAGGATAGCAAGCGACATTAGGGTCGATACCTGCGCTATCATCAGTCAAGCATACCATTTGGAAGTCTAAAGTAAGATGGCGACTGACCATATTATAAAGGCGATTGACGTATTCAGGACCATATTTATCACCCCATTTCATACAAATGATATAACGCTGCTCAGACATATGGATGCCTGCTGGCGTTTGGTCTGTCGGTAAAGGGTTGGTTACGTCAGTTGCCATAATGCACTCATATTGATGTAAATGAAGGACTGATGAATAAGATTAAAAAGTTAGCCAATACTAGCATAGCTGTTGCTTGCGATATCTCTAAACGCTTAATTGATTGTACGGTTATTGCTCATTGCATTCATTGTTATGAGGTACATCGTTAGCACTATCTTGGTTGTGAGCAGAATGCCTATCCTGATTACTGCGAATAAAAGTAGTTAAGAGGGTTTTATCAGCCGTATAAGGATTACCTACAGTGGGTATGTGCTTAAAGCGTCGATAGCCCCACATATAATGACTGCAATTGTCTTTAATCATATGCTGCATCGCTTTATTAAGCGCATGAGTAGCGATTTCGGCGTTGCGGTCATAAAGTGCTGGATTATCAAGTTTATAACAGTAAATATCAAAGCCACGACCATCGTCACGGCGAATACAAGATAAGCCCACCAGTGCACATTTGGTTTTGCTAGCCAGTTTGGAGGCGAGGGTGCTGGTTAACGTCTCAACACCAAAGAAGGGTACGACAACACCACCTGATGGGTCGGGGACGTGATCAGGTAATACAATACTAAACCCCCCTTGTTTAAGCGTCTTAAAAACGGCTTTGACCCCGCTACCATCGGTAGGTACTAAAGTCGCATTGAGCCGCGCCCGCCCTTGTAGCACAAAGTCGTTGGTAATATCACCTTTGACTGGTTTATACATGATGGTTGGTGAACCAAACTGATTGAGCCAGGCGTTCATCATCTCCCACGTTCCCAGATGTGGAACGATTGCCAGCATGCCGTTAGGACTAGCAAGTCCTTCTAATAAAATGTCTTTATTATGCACATCACGAATCTGGGCGATACTCCATTCTGGTGGCATCGCCCAACTCTTAATCGACTCAATACTGGTTAAACATTGATGGTAAATAATGTCTTTGACAAGGATTTGTTTTTGCAAATTAGGCAAGGTATGAGCAATCAGTGCGATATTAGTATTCACTGTGCGCATGATACTGGCGTTAGGCATCTTTAAAATGACCCACGCAACAAAACGTGCCAGCATCTGCAAGACAGACAATGGCACGATTTTGAAGATATGATACGGATTCATAACCATTCACATGGTGACGAATCACGTAACCTGCACTGTAAAAAATATCTGCGCATTATTCAACCATTTATTGAGCAGGCTTGTTGGCGTCAGCCTGTACTTTTTCACGCACACGGATACCAAGCTCACGTAGCTGCTTGCTATCAACTTCAGCAGGTGCTTGCGTTAATGGGCACTCAGCTGTCTTAGTTTTTGGGAATGCAATGACGTCACGGATAGAGCCTGCACCGACCATCAGCATAATCAAGCGATCTAAACCAAAGGCTAGGCCACCATGCGGCGGCGCACCAAATTTGAGTGCATCCAATAAGAAACCAAATTTGTCCTCGGCCTCAGTTTCACCAATACCTAGCGCTTCTAACACTGCTTGCTGCATCTCAAACGTGTTGATACGCAAACTACCACCGCCAATTTCGGTACCGTTTAAGACCATGTCATAAGCAATCGACAGGGCGGCTTCTGGATTGTTTTTTAATTCTTCAACTGAGCCTTTAGGCTTAGTAAACGGGTGATGCATGGATGTCCACTTGCCGTCGTCCGTTTCTTCAAACATGGGGAAGTCAGTGACCCAAAGTGGCGCCCACTCACACGTAGTCATTTCAAGGTCGAGACCAATCTTTTGACGTAGTGCACCCATGGCGTCATTGACGATACTGGCTTTATCGGCACCAAAGAAGATAATATCACTGCTTTCTGCACCCGTACGTTCAATCAAACTCACCAATACATCATCAGTCATGTTTTTGATGATCGGTGATTGTAGACCAGATTCTTGGTCCACGCCGTTGTTAATATTGCTGGCATCATTGACTTTAATATAAGCCAAGCCGCGCGCGCCATAGATACCGACAAATTTGGTATAAGCATCTATTTGCTTGCGACTAAGCGAGCTACCACCAGGGATGCGTAGGGCAGCGACGCGACCTTTAGGATCATTGGCAGGGCCCGCGAATACTTTAAAGTCAACGTCTTTCATCAAGTCAGCAACGTCGACCAATTTCAATGGAATACGCAAATCAGGCTTATCTGACGCATAGTCACGCATTGCTTCAGCATAAGTCATACGCGGAAAGTCTGCAAACTCAACGTCCATCATGGTTTTAAACAGATGTTTGATAAGACCTTCGTTGATGTTCATGATTTCTTCTTCATTTAAGAAAGAAGTCTCAATGTCCACCTGGGTGAATTCTGGCTGACGGTCAGCACGTAAATCTTCGTCACGGAAGCATTTAGCGATTTGATAATAGCGATCAAAACCTGAAATCATTAATAATTGCTTAAATAACTGTGGCGACTGCGGCAAAGCAAAGAAGTTGCCCGGGCGTGTACGCGAAGGCACAAGATAGTCACGTGCGCCTTCAGGCGTGGCTTTGGTCAAAATAGGGGTTTCAACATCTAAGAAGCCATGGTCATCTAGGTAACGACGAATCGCTGAAGTGGCTTTAGCGCGGAAAACCATACGCTCTTGCATCTGTGGACGACGCATATCAAGGTAGCGATATTTTAGACGCAAGTCTTCTGATACTGTGGTGTTTTCATCATTCAAAGGGAATGGTGGCGTTTCAGACTTTGCCAATACTTCAATCTCTTTGCCCAATAGTTCCACTTGACCGCTGGTCATATTGTTGTTTTCGGTGCCTTCATAACGACGACGTACACGGCCTGTAATTTTTAGTACGTATTCAGGGCGTACTGCATCAGCAGTGGCAAAAGCTTCTGGGGTATCAGGGTCAACAACGACCTGTAAGATACCAGCGCGGTCACGCATGTCTAAAAAAATCACGCCACCGTGATCGCGACGACGATGTACCCAGCCCACGACACTAATAGTCTGATCAATTAAGCTTTCGGTTACGGCTCCGCAATATTCGTCTCGGTATTCGCTATGCGTCATAGTGCTTTGCGTCATAATAAGGTTATCCAGTTGTCAGCCCAATTCGAAGTACAATATGCAGCCATTGTTGCGCGTTTCAAGCTATTTGCAAAAAAAGCACAAACAACGCGATTAAGACAAATGGTCATCACGTTGGCTGCAGAAAATTTGATGTAAACGCATATTATGCCTAATCTGCCTTTGTTATACAACCAGCGGAGTCCAATCAAACCTTAGGAGTCAGTGCAGCCCAATCAAAGTATAAAAGTACCTCGATACCGACGAGTTTATACAGTAACAATTGCCTTGGCGTAAATATCTGCATTTTGCTTGAAAATAGAGGTCGCTGGGCACATATCAAGATAACTAATAAAATGCTATTAAAATTATTTACACCATTCAAGGAATACTACTGATGCTGTTTCATCCTACTAAAAACCCTGTTGAGCTACGCGTTATTCATCTAAATAAAAATCAAGAACAACGTCGTGAAGACCTGATGGAGGCAACTCAAGGTAAAGCGGCGCTTAAGCAATTCAAAAAAGTGATGGCTAAAAAAGCCAAGCAAGCGCTAAAAGCAAAAACCAAGAATAAGAAAAAAAAGCACAATTCTAAACCACAAGTTTTCGTCCTTGATTTCGATGGCGATATGAAAGCCTCGGCGGTTAAGCATATGCGTGAAGAAATAAGTACGCTCATTAGCACTGCCAATAAAGGCGATGAAGTCGTCGTGCGCCTTGAGTCAGGCGGTGGCTTGGTTCATGGTTATGGACTGGCAGCGGCACAATTGGCACGTCTAAAAGATGCAGGTCTAACATTAACCGTCTGCGTGGATAAAATTGCGGCTAGTGGGGGCTATATGATGGCTTGTGTTGCAGACAACGTTATCGCTGCTCCATTTGCCGTGATTGGTTCTATCGGAGTGGTATCACAATTACCAAATTTCCATAAATGGCTCAAAAATCATGATGTCGATTATGAAATGTTTACCGCTGGTGACTATAAACGTACCGTGACTGTATTTGGCGAAAATGCTGCTGAGGATCGTGCCAAATATCAAGAAGAGCTAGAGCAAACGCACGAGTTGTTTAAGCATTTTGTCAATACTTACCGTCCAGCATTAGATGTCGATAAAGTGGCTACTGGAGAGCATTGGTATGGTGAAGACGCGCTAAAACTCAATTTAATTGATAGTCTGCAAACTTCGGACAGCTATATTTTAGAACGAATGGAAAACAACGAAGTCTATGCACTACATTCACGCCAAAAACCAACGCTAGCCGAAAAATTGGGATTGTCACAAGCGGCAGAAGCCACCGTAAATATGGCGATTGATAAGCTACCAGATGCTTTGATGCGTGTTGATCTGAATAGCCGCTTAAACATTCTAAAATAATGATATATATATCGTTCTATAATCGTTTCGCTTTTATTTTACCGAACTATAGTCCGTTAAAGATAAAAGCGAGTTATTTATATTAACGTGCCGCTGCTATAATTTTTAAATTGAATCGGCTATATATTGCTTATTTATTAATCGTTGAGCATCTTTGGTTTGTATGATGCATTGTTTGTATTTTGTAAAAGGCGTGTCCTAGCGGGTCGCGCCTTTTTGCTGTTTATTCATATTTGCTGTGTTATAAATGGGGCATACCAAAAAGAGTATACGTACGTACACTATAAGAGTCTCATCAAGTTTTAGTAAAAAATTTGATGAAGATAATCAACAACCAGCAAGAAAAAGGATGTCAGCTATGTCTACCGATACATTAATGTTTACGGCCACAGAACATGGTCAAGCCATGCACGCCAAAGTTAAAGCATTTATTGAAACCCATATTGAACCAATAGAAGCGCAGTTCTGGCAAGACCGTGAAGCGCAAAATCCTGATGGTGACTGGACAACATGGCAGTGGCCTGAAAAATATGAGAGCTTACGTAAGCAGGCGCGTGAAGCGGGGTTATGGAACTTATTCCTTCCTGATGATGAGTTGGGTGCAGGGCTGTCGGTTACTGATTATGCACCGATTGCTGAGCTGACTGGTCGTAGTTTATTAGCGCCTTATGTATTTAACTGTAATGCGCCTGATAGCGGCAATATGGAATTGTTATGGCGCTATGGTACACAAGAGCAGCAGGATAAATGGTTGACGCCGATATTAGAAGGTAAAACGCGCTCGGTGTTTTGTATGACTGAGCCTGATGTGGCTTCTAGTGATGCGACCAATATGCAAGCGACGGCTGTCGTGGAAGGTGATGAGATTATCATCAATGGTAGTAAATGGTGGTCATCGGGTCTTGGTGATCCAGCGGTTGACGTGTTGATTGTCATGGCATATACCCCCGATGAAAATAAAGACCGTCACCATCAGCACTCTATGGTCTTAGTGCCAGCAAAAACAGCGGGCGTCAATATCGAGCGTATGCTCAAAGTATTCGGTGATTACGATGCGCCGCATGGTCACGGCGAAGTCAGTTTTAATGAGGTACGTGTGCCAGTTAGTCACTTTATCGGTGGGCCGGGTATGGGCTTTGAAATTGCCCAAGGTCGCTTAGGGCCAGGTCGTATTCATCATTGCATGCGTTGTATTGGGGCTGCTGAAAAGTCATTAGAATTGGCGGTTAAGCGCGGCATGGAGCGCACCGCTTTTGGTAAGCCATTGCTTCAATTAGGCGGTAATTTTGAACGTATCGCTGACGCTCGTATCAAAATTGATCAAGCACGCCTATTAACTTTATATGCCGCACAAAAAATGGATGCGCAAGGCACCAAAGCGGCCTTAACGGAAATCTCTGCTATTAAAGTCGTTGCCCCAACGGTATTGCAAGAAGTGGTCGATATGGCGATTCAGATCCATGGCGGCATGGGTGTCTGCCAAGATACATTATTGCCAAGCTTCTTTGCCCAAGCACGGGCGCTACGCTTAGCAGATGGTCCCGATGAAGTGCATAAAACCATGATTGCCAAATTAGAATTAAAGCGTCAGGGTTTTAAACGTCCGTCGAAACCTACTAAATCATAATTATAGAATGTTATTGAGCTTATAGTTTATACCAAACCCAAGAAGTAAGATTAGCTGTGTCAAACTCGTTTAGTCTACAAAGCGTAGTACTTTCACTCGTTTTCCTTGCTACTCTAATTTTTGTGAATGGTATTAAATAGAGAATAAGTTTAAAAAAAGGTTGATGAAAATTCACTATCGAATATTTGATAGTGGATTTTTAACCCTTAAACAATAACCACAAGATAAGGAATGTCTCATGGCAACTGCTAATAATGTTAAAAATAATAATAAAATATCAGATAAAGTACTGGATAAAGGGGGCGCTGTTCGCGAAGGCGAGGAGCTTGATGCTAAAGCCGTCAGTGAATGGCTACGAGCTCAAGGTGTTGAGATAGAAGGCGCGCCTACCGTAACGCAATTCTCAGGTGGTGCCTCTAACTGGACGTACCGCTTACAATATGAAAATAAAAGCTTGGATAACAGCCAAGACCTGATTTTACGTCGTCCACCAAAAGGCACTAAAGCCAAGTCGGCGCATGATATGGTGCGCGAATATACGGTACAAAAATCGCTAGAAAATGTTTATCCTTATGTGCCAAAAATGGTGGCGCTGTGTACTGACGAAGCCGTTATCGGTGCAGATTTTTACGTGATGGAGCGTATGGAAGGTATTATTCCTCGTGCCAATTTACCAAAAGGGGTTGATTTAGATACCGAGCAAACACGTAAGTTATGTACCAATGTCATCGATGCTTTGGTGGAGCTACACCAAGTGGATTACAAACAACACCCTGATTTGGTGAGTCTGGGTCGCGGCGATGGTTACTGTGAGCGCCAAGTTAGTGGCTGGGATAAGCGCTATGTTAAAGCCAAAACCCCTAACGTGCCAAGCTTTGCATTGGTACGGCAGTGGCTTGGTAAGCATACACCTGCTGATAGTAAAACCTGTGTCATACACAACGATTGGCGCTTTGACAATGTGATTTTGGCAGCTGACGATCCGACCAAAGTCATTGGCGTCCTTGATTGGGAGATGGCGACCCTTGGCGATCCTTTGATGGATTTGGGTAGCGCATTAGCGTACTGGATTGAAGAAGATGACAATATCATCATGCAGCAGTCACGCCGTCAGCCAACTCACCTAAAGGGTATGATGACCCGCGATGAAGTTGTTGCTTATTATCTTGAGCAGACGGGGTTAGAGATAGAAAATTGGACTTTTTATGAGGTCTTTGGTCTATTCCGTCTGGCGGGTATCGTTCAACAAATTTATTATCGCTACTATCATAAACAAACCACCAATCCAGCGTTTAAGAACTTTTGGATTATCGTCCATGTACTACATGCCAAATGTCTTAAACTGATTGCTCAGTATGAAGGAGAGGCGCTATTTACCAGTCATGTGCAGCCGCATCTGCAAGATATGGGCGTCGATGCTGCCACCGTTGAACAGCTACCAAACCCCGTACAAACTGTTATTAAAGGTATTTTGCCAAAAAGCTATTTTGCGCAAACCACTCAAAAGCCTGAAGAATAAATAGTTTAAGTAAAATTCAAGAAATATCAGTGATAAGGCAGTATTTTATGACAACCATACTTTTAGCACGTCATGGTCAAGCCTCATTTGGTCAAGAAAATTACGATCAGCTTTCAAAGCTTGGTGAGCAACAGGCACAAATGCTGGGTCAGCACTACGCGACTACTCAGCGCCAAATCGATGCTATTTTTACTGGCAGCTTGGTCAGGCAGCAGGATTCGGCCCGTCATTTTTGGGAGCGTTATCAGTCATCTTTTGACGATAATAGCAATATACCTAGCACATCTGCAATCGACCTAAATATACCAGACAGCTATGTGCTGCCACAATTTGATGAGTTTAATCATAAAGACGTGTTTATCAAGTCCAATCCTGCCTTTGCTAGTAAAGGAGCCATCACAGCTGAGCTTGCTAAAGCGAATATACCAGTGACGCGTTTGGCTGAGCTGTTTGATAAGGCCATGCAGCGCTGGCATGGCGGTGATAATGATCATGATTATATCGAAAGCTGGACACAGTTTAATGAGCGGGCAACGCTGGCGCTTGAACAAGTACGCTTGCAAGTGGCAAAGATGGGTTTAGAGCGAGATAGTACCGTGTTAGTCTTTACTTCTGGCGGCATCATCGCGGCTATCACCGCACAATTGTTACAGCAGGGCAGCCAAACCGCTTATCAACTCAATAAAAGCTTGGTCAATACTGGCGTAACGTCTATTACCTTCAAGGAGCAAAGTACACGCTTATTGTCTTTAAATGAATATAGTCATTTATTCGCTGAAGGCAAACGCTTTGTGACGTGGCGTTAAAATAACAGGCAGTTTTTTGCCACGTCTTTTAATAAGCTCTTATGTATAGTCGATCCACTATAAAACAAATACAGTGCTACTGGGATAAGTTTTGCGCTGCCTCTGTCTGCGCCGGCACAGCAAGCAAGGGAAATTTATCCCAGTAGCGCGTTATAATATTTGTACTTATTTTATGAAAGACTGACTATAGTCAAACTCAAATAACGCTGCTACTTATACAGTTCTGATATAAATATCTAGCCATGACGTTTATAATCAGAGTCGCTATCATCAGGATTTATAATAAATGCATTATCAGCTCAAATAATACCAAAGCCAGATAGACAAACGAGAGGCTTCGCGCTATCTTGATATCGATATGGAGAAATAAGGGACTGTTCATGCAACATAAGTTAATGAGCCTAGTGGCAAAAACGGCTATTAAAAGTAAAGATCAATTATTTGGTGCCATACAGCCAGCGCGTTATCTAAAAGGCTTGAATAAGCAGCAGATTGGCCATGGCAAAACGGTTTTAATCACTGGTGCTAGCTCAGGATTGGGCGAGGGCATGGCAAGGTTATTTGCTAAGCTTGGCTATAACTTGGCCATTTGTGCGCGGCGTACTGAGCGACTAGAAAGGCTAAAAACAGAATTGTCGGCACAATATCCTGATATTCGTATTGAGTATCGCGTGCTAGATGTCAGCGATTATGAGGCGATCTTTGAAGTGTTTGACGCGTTTGTGGCTGATTTTGGCCATATAGACCGTGTGGTGGTTAATGCGGGTATTGGTGATAGCCGCCGTATTGGCAAAGGCCGCTTTGATACTAACCGCCGTACGGTTGAGATCAACTTTGTATCAGCATTGGCACAGTGCGAAGCGGCGATGAATATTTTCCGCGCTCAAAATAGTGGACATCTGGTGGTGATATCGAGCATGTCAGCGATGCGCGGACTGCCTAAGCATCTGACAGCCTATGGGGCGAGTAAAGCGGGCTTGGCTCATCTAGCGGAAGGCATTCGTGCTGATATGTTGTTAACCAAACTGCCGATTCAGATTTCTACTATTTATCCAGGTTATATCCGTACCGAAATCAATACCAATGCCAAACCATTACCATTTGAAGTGGATGCAGATACGGGCACTAAAGCCATCGTTGCAGCGATTGAAGCTGGAGTAGAGGAAGCTTGTGTGCCAAGTTTACCGTGGTCGATCGTCGGTCAAGCAATGAAGCATTTACCATTACAAATAGTGAATAAAGTCAGTTAGCAACACTGTATTATTTTTAAGTTAGAACGACTATATTGGCATTAGAGTAAGCGGAAAATAAGATCAAAAAAGCCCTCCACATCACATGTGGAGGGCTTTTATCGTTTTGGAGGCTATAAAGCTTGAGGGTTGTCTAACATGTGTTTTTCACGTAGTTTTTGACGCAGCACTTTACCCACGTTACTTTTTGGTAGCTCGCTGACAAACTCGATATGACGCGGGCATTTATAGCCCGTCATATTGTCTAATGCAAACTCTTTGATAGCACTTTTGGTCACGTTATTGTCTGCAGGCACCACATATATTTTGACCGCTTCGCCTTGACGCTCATCAGGAATGCCAATTACCGCACAATCAACAATACCTTTATAATCCAGCATGACAGATTCGATCTCATTCGGGAAGACGTTAAATCCTGAGACTAAAACCATGTCTTTTTTGCGATCAAGTAGGGTGATGTAACCCCTTTCATCCATACTGATAATATCGCCTGTACGGAAATAACCATCGCTGGTAAAATCATTAGTGTTGTCTTTATTAAGGTAGCCCGAGGTGATATTTGGCCCTTTGATACACATCTCGCCAGCTTGATGTAAGCCTACACGGTTACCTTCATCATCTACGACGATGATATCGACACTAGGTACTGGTATGCCTATGGTGCCGTTAAACTTTCTGTCAGTGATGACATTGGCCGTACCAGCCGCCACACCTTCGGTCATACCCCAACCTTCAACCATCGGGCAGCCAGTGACTTCTAACCAGCGAGCTGCCGTCTGTTCAGTGGCAGCCATACCACCAGCTTGTGAAATACGTAGCGAGCTAAAATCTAAATCTTTAAAGGTTGGTTGATCCAGTAGTCCTTTAAATAGCGTATTAACCGCAGGGAAGATATGGAACGGCTGTTTGGATAACGTTTTGACAAAACCAGGCATATCGCGTGGGTTGGGTACCAGTATAAAGGTATACCCTGAACGCATGCCCAAAAGGCTGAGCATAAAGGCAAAAATATGATACAGCGGTAACGCCATGACCATATTGATGTACACTTCATTGATGTCTGAAGTGACAGGGCGATACCAGGCTTCTGACTGCATGGCGGCAGCGACGACATTACGCTGAGTCAATATAGCCCCTTTAGATAGCCCTGTCGTACCACCAGTGTATTGCAAAATAGCTTTTTGTTGTAGGGCGGTTGTTGGTGCTTTAAAAGGTAGGTTTTTGCCTTTTTTTAATACATCAGGAAATTTAGTAACATTATATTTAGGGTCATTAAGATTATACTTAGGCACTAAACGCTTAACCTGACGGATAACGGTATTAACCAAAATACCTTTTAGTCCCATCATGTCGCCCATTTTTGATAGGACAATACGCTTGATATTGGTCTCTTCGATCACTTGCTCGAGTGCTTGAGCGAAGTTGTCGACCACAAAAATAACCTGAGCGCCCGAATCATTTAGTTGATGACGCAATTCGCGACCCGTATATAGCGGGTTGACAGGGGTACAGACGTAGCCAGCACGCAAAATACCAATCATCGTCGGCAAGTATTGTGGTACGTTTGGCATCATAACTGCCACCACGCTACCTTTGGGGATATCTTGCGCTTGTAACCATGCCGCTATGGCAAGAGAGGCTTTATCGACATCACCATACGTATGAGTGACGCCCATACAGATAGTCATTGGGTGCATACGAAAACGGTTAAAGCATTCTTCATATAGCTCTATGAGGTTTTCATACTGATCAGGGTTGATAGTTTTTGGTACGTTTTGAGGGTACTGATCGAGCCAAGGTTTATCTACTGTCATATTTAGTGTCCTTAAATGTTGAGATAAGTTAAGGTTTTATAAGAAAGTAGTCACATCCATGTCAACAATACCAGTCATCGCTTTGAGGGCAATGGATTGTCGCGTGCTATCCCATTTATTCACAGACTGCTGAAATACGGTAACCTCTATATAATGATATTTAACTAAGTGACATATTTTGGCAACACATTAACATAATTACCATTGATTCCGTTATTTTCATACAAGAACTTGATAGTTTATTATTAAGTTTGATAAACCAAAGAATATATGTTGCAAAATAGAGAAGACAGGATGTTTGGTAAGCTGAAATGAACGTTTTTCTCAGTTAGGCATCAAGGGGTTAAGGAAAAAACGCCTCACATATTATGTAAGGCGCTTGTTACGATATAGGTTTTATATCATTTAGAATTGAGGGTTATCTGCCATGTGTTTTTCGCGGAGTTTTTGACGCAGTACTTTACCCACATTACTTTTTGGTAGCTCGCTGACAAACTCGATATGACGTGGGCATTTATAGCCCGTCATATTGTCTAATGCAAACTCTTTGATAGCGCTTTTGGTCACGTTATTGTCTGCAGGGATAACATATATTTTGACTGTTTCGCCTTGACGCTCATCAGGAATGCCAATCACCGCACAATCAATAATACCCTCATAATCGAGCATGACCGATTCAACTTCATTTGGGAAGACGTTAAATCCTGAGACCAGAATCATATCTTTTTTGCGGTCCAATAGTCTAAAGTAGCCTTTTTCATCCATGCTGACGATATCGCCAGTACGGAAATATCCATCGCTGGTAAAGTCGTCGCTACTGTCTCTATTGAGGTAGCCTGAGGTGATGTTAGGGCCTTTTACGCACATCTCGCCTGCCTGATTGACCCCAACGCGATTGCCCTCGTCATCAATAATAACAATATCTACGCTAGGAACGGGAACACCAATAGTGCCGTTGAACTTACGATCAGTGACGACGTTGGCTGTACCCACGGCAACACCCTCAGTCATACCCCAGCCCTCAATCATGGCACAGCCTGTCGTCTCAAGCCAGCGTTTGGCAGTTTGCTCTGTCGCAGCCATACCACCAGCTTGTGAGATACGCAATGAGCTAAAATCCAAGTCTTTAAAGTTTGGATTATCCAGCAACCCTTTAAACAAGGTATTAACCGCAGGGAAAATATGAAACGGCTGTTTTGATAATGTTTTGACAAACCCTGGTATGTCACGTGGATTAGGTACCAGAATAAAAGTATAACCCGAGCGCATACCGAGTGAGCTAAGCATAAAGGCAAAAATATGATACAGCGGTAACGCCATGACCATATTGATATAAACCTCGTTGATCTCTGAGGTAATAGGCCGTGTCCATGCTTCTGATTGCATAGCAGCTGCGACGATATTACGCTGAGATAAAATTGCACCTTTTGATAGCCCCGTCGTACCACCGGTGTACTGTAAAAAGGCTTTTTGATCCAAAGTCATTTTTGGCTTTTGGAAAGGCAGGTTTCTACCTTTTTTGAGCACGTCAGGTAATTTGGTGACGTCATATTTAGGGTCATTAAGGTTGTATTTAGGTACTAAACGCTTAACTTGACGGATGATGGTATTCACTAGAATACCTTTCAGACCCATCATGTCGCCCATTTTTGATAAGACAATACGTTTGATATTGGTCTCTTCAATGACTTGCTCGAGTGCTTGAGCGAAGTTGTCGACCACAAATATAGCTTGAGCCCCTGAATCATTTAGTTGATGACGGAGCTCGCGACCGGTATATAGCGGGTTAACAGGGGTACAAACGTAACCAGCACGCAAAATACCAATCATTGTCGGCAAATATTGCGGTACGTTTGGCATCATGAGTGCCACCACACTGCCTTGAGGCAACCCTTGCGCTTGTAGCCATGCTGCAACGGCAAGTGAGGCTTTATCAATATCATCGTAGGTATGGGTAACGCCCATACAAATACTCATCGGATGCAGACGAAAGCGATCAAAGCACTCCTCGTACAGCTCCATGATGCTGCCATATTTATCTGGGTTGATCGTTTTAGGTACACCATTGGGATATTGGGCAAGCCAAGGTTTGTTCGGCGTCATGTCAGCGTCCTTGAAGTTCTAAATAGGGTGGGATTGTGTAATAAAGCAGCCATATCCGTGTCAATAAAACTTATCAGCGCTGACGTAAATCGTTTGCCGCTGAGAGCGATAATATCCTTATCTATTGACGGACCGCTAAGTTTTGTTACTTCGTTCAGTTGCGATGAATGATAAAAGTGTGAAAGTCTAATGAGTGAATTTTAGAAAATACGCTTAAATAAGATCTCTTACTGATTACCTATCACTAAAAATAATGTATTAAGTATAAAATGATACATTTAAGCAATACATTAGCATGAATCTATGTAAATACACTATTAACATGCGCGTACTGCTCAGTACATACAATATAGCTATAAATGAATGTATTTAGAGGTTAAGGAGTGGACACTAAAACCGTCATTGTAACAATAAACGGTTGTTCATCTTTAGGCCGTGATTTGAAAAATTACTCAGCAATATGTTGTGCTATCGCTTGCTCGATAGTGGTGCGTAGGGTCTGTGGTACACGGATGGGGCGCATGGGGGTGGCAGTAGCGCCAGTATCGTTGCTACCGATTTTATCTTTAGATATCGATTCTGGTCTAATTTGGTTTTGTACGCAGGCAATGACAATTTTGGTGCTACTTAATAAGCTGTTGCTAGTTTTGGCATTGTTATCTGCTGTATGACGATGGATGCTTTGATAGAATATAATACTGGCAGGTTTTAGCTCGACTTTATCGATGCGCACATTGATAACTTCATCTAAGAGAATGGCTTTTTTGTATTGTAAGTCTGCTTGGCTTACGACGAAGTGCTGCACGTCACCAGCATCAGTCTGTAAGAAATAACCATTCAAACCCAGCTTGGTAAACCAATCACGTCGGCAGTTTTCAAAAAAGACCAAATGATTGGCGTGATAGACTATACCGCCCGCATCAGTATGGTTAATATACACCTTATAATCTGTCGCAAATAGTGGTGTGGTTTCATTATTCATAGTCGCCGCTGCGTTGGTACTTTTGTGGATAGTGGTTGTCATAAAAATGCTCAATATTTTAATAAGTTTTATTTGGTGAAGTCTTTTTCTACCAAGCGTTGCTTAGGGGTTGAATTCTATACAGACCCTAATAATTCTGCCAATAATAACTACTCTAGCTTAAGATATAAAGGCACGCAACAGATAGGTTGGTCTACGTCTGTTATCATAGTCGCTTACATTTGGCGGTATCTCATATATTCGTATCAAAACCCCATTTCAATCAATCAGTATAGGATAGTTTATGACCCGTTTTGTTTGTTTTAATGTCAATGGTATTCGCGCTCGTCAGCATCAGCTTGAGTCAGTGCGAGAGACAATCGATCCTGACGTCATGGGGCTACAAGAAACCAAAGTTCACGATGAGCAATTTCCGCTTGAAAATGTGGAAAGTTTGGGCTATCACGTCGAATATTTTGGTCAAAAAGCCCATTACGGCGTCGCATTATTGTCCAAAGTTGCGCCTATTTTTGTACAAAAAGGTTTTCCTGGTGAAGATGAAGACGCACAAAAACGCTTTATCCATGCACGCTACGAGCTGCAAGGGCGTGAGATTGATGTGCTCAATGGTTACTTTCCACAAGGGGAGAGCCAAGATCATCCGACCAAGTTTCCGATGAAGCGCGCTTATTATGCCGATTTGATAAAGTATATCGACACTTTAAAAGCAGAAGGGCGCTCGCTTGTCATTATGGGTGATATGAATGTGGCACCTGAAGATATCGATATCGGCATTGGTGAAGTCAATGCCAAACGCTGGCTTAAAAATAGAAAAACCTCCTTTTTGCCAGAGGAGCGCGAGTGGTATAGTGACCTTATGGCGCGTGAGCTGACTGATACTTATCGTTTGCATTATCCAGAGAGTACCGAGTTATACAGCTGGTTTGATTATCGCAGTCGTGGCTTCAACGATGAGCCTAAGCGCGGTTTACGTATCGATCATATCTTGTGCACCGCAGATTTAGTCGATAATTGTGTCGATGCAGGCATCAGTTACGAGCTACGTGCCATGGAAAAACCGTCTGATCATGCACCAATTTGGTCAGCGTTTGATTTAAGTAAATGATAGGTTCGTCTCTCTCTTTCTATAAATGATGATAAAAATTAAAACATAAGGATTTCACTATGGCCGTTGGCAACGTTGCAGTACCTAATACTATTTATCCTATTAAAGGTATAAAATTAAGCGCCACCGCAGCGGGCGTACGTTATAAAGATCGTGATGACTTGGTGCTGATTGAAATAGCGGATACCGCCACCACTGCGATTGTCACCACTAAGAACGCCTTTTGTGCTGCGCCTGTGCGAGTGTTACGTGAGCACTTTGCTAAAGTCTCGCCGCGTTATTTGGTGACCAATACCGGTAATGCTAATGCTGGTACGGGTGCTGATGGTAAGCGCCGTGCTGTAGATATCTGCGCTGCATTGGCAGACAAAGCTGGCGTGGCTACCGATACCGTTTTGCCGTTCTCTACTGGGGTGATTGGTGAGCCGTTAAATAGCGATGCAGTCATTGCTGGTTTAGATGATGCCTTGGCTAACTTAGCACCTGATAATTGGCTCGCCGCCGCGAATGGTATCCTGACTACTGATACCATTCCTAAGCTTGCCAGCCAAAAAGTTGATGTTTCTGGGAGTAGTTATCACATTACTGGCATGTCAAAAGGCTCAGGAATGATACGCCCTAACATGGCTACCATGCTCGGCTATGTGGCAACGGATGCCAATATCGCTGCTGATTTATTACAAGAGATGCTAAGCGCCATCAATGAGCAATCTTTTAATCGCATTACTGTCGATGGTGATACTTCTACTAACGACTGCTGTGTATTGATAGCGACAGGCGCAGCGAACTCAGAGGTCATTGATAGCATTGAGCATCCACATTATCAGCCAGTATTGACAGCATTGACCGAAGTGTTTGTCCGTCTGGCGCAGTTGATTGTACGTGATGGTGAAGGCGCTACTAAGTTTATGACTGTAAAAGTTACTGGCGGCAAGGTAACACAAGAATGCTGTGATGTGGCTTATGCCGTCGCCCATTCACCCTTAGTGAAAACAGCGTTTTTCGCCAGTGATGCCAATTGGGGCCGTATCTTAGCTGCAGTTGGTTATGCAGGCGTTGAAGACCTCGATACAGAGCAGGTCGATGTCTATCTAGACGAAGTGATGATTTGTCAAAACGGTGGCGTCGCACCAAGTTATACGGAGGCGGCGGGTAATACGGTAATGAGTCGCCCTGAGATTACCATTCATATCGACCTAGCACGTGGCGATGCCAGTGATACGGTTTATACTTGTGACTTATCGTACGATTACGTCAAAATAAATGCTGATTATCGTAGTTAAAGGCTGCTAATGCTATAAGTTTTTATGGCTTGCTGTTGAATATGCCCTAGTATTAATAAGCTTTATAAATCACTGTATCCCCAAGCCAGAGTCGATAATACTCTGGCTTTTTGCTGTTTGTATCTTGGTTGGTATCAATTTACTATTCTATTTAACATTTTACCGCAGAAATCCCCTACCTCTAAGGTAGTGGGGTGAATGCGTTTGACCTTGCGTGATTATTATTATATGATAAATATCTAATTCAGTCTATTTATATAAAGGCCTTATAATCAAATGCTTTTAGACACTAATTATCATTCAGTCTTTCTGCTAAATTACCATCTAATTTTAGTAACTAAATACCGTAGACAGGTTTTTGATGACGAAGTATCGGACAGAGCAAAAGCTATCTTTGAGCGCATTGCACCCGATTATAAGATTGATGTTGTTGAATGGAATCACGACAAAGATCATGTTCATATTTTATTCAAAGCACACCCCAAAACCGAAATTAGTAAATTCATTAACACCTATAAATCAGCAAGCAGTCGATTATTGAAAAAAGAATTTCCTAAGATTAAAACCAAGCTTTGGGAAGATAAGTTTTGGTCGCAATCATTCTGCCTAATCACGACTGGCGGTGCGCCTCTTGAAGTTATTAAAAAATATATCGTTGATCAAGGTAAATAATGACTAAGCAAATCCTTAAAGCCTATAAAGTCAGGTTGTACCCAAACGAGGATCAGCAGATATTCTTTGCTAAGTCGTTTGGTTGCACGCGCTTTATTTGGAATAGGATGCTTGCCGACAAGATTGATTATTACCAAGCCACTAAAACCACCTTAAACAACACACCAGCTCAGTACAAAAAAGAATTTGAATGGCTCAAAGAAGTCGATAGCTTGGCACTAGCCAATGTTCAACAAAACCTAAGAGCTGCCTACAGTAAATTCTTTAAAGGTGGTACTGGCTTCCCTAAGTTCAAGAAAAAAGGCATTAAAGACAGCTATACCACCAACAATCAGAAAGGAACGGTAGCGATCACAGACAGCACCGTTAAACTGCCGAAAATCGGTCATATCAATGCCAAATTCCCCGATAAAATAAACGGCTTGATTAAGAGCGCCACCATCAGCCGTACCCCATCAGGTAAGTATTTTGCCAGCCTGTTAGTCGAAACTATTGTTAATGAGCTACCAAAAACCCAATCAAACATCGGTATTGATTTAGGATTGACAGACTTTATCGTCTTATCGGACGGATGTAGAGTTGCCAATCCTAAGTTTCTAGCAAAGCTGCAAGACAAACTGGCGCGAGAACAAAAGATTTTAGCCAAGCGCAGAGCGGTTGCCAAAGCGGATCAGCGCAAGCTGTCAGAGAGCCGTAATTATCAGAAGCAAAAAATAAAAGTTGCCAAGGTCTATGAGAAAATAACCAATACCCGCAAAGACTTTCTACATAAGCTCTCATTCAACATCATCAAAAACCACGATGTGATTGCCATAGAGGACTTGAATGTAAAGGGTATGGTTAAGAACAGGAAGCTTGCCAAAGCCATATCGGACAGCTCATGGTCGTCATTCACCACCATGCTGGCCTATAAAGCAGAGTGGTACGGTAAAACGCTTGTCAAAATAGACCGGTGGTATCCATCCTCTAAGACCTGCTCAAACTGTGGTCACTTGCTAACGAAAGCTGAATTACCGCTGTCGGTGCGATCTTGGAATTGTCCAAGTTGTTTGCAAGAAAATGACCGCGACCTTAACGCCAGTATCAATATCTTAAACCAAGGATTGATACTAGCTAAACACTCAAAAACTGTCGGTGCGACAGGGTTAGCTTAGTAAATTTGCTTAACCTCTGATACAGAATATCGTATCAAGTATGAGCATTACCTAAGAAACCCCTACTTCTAAAGTAGTGGGTAGTTCATTACGTATTATTAACATCAGTTGCAAAAGCTGACGTTACTTTACAAACCAGTTGTAGAGAGTAAGGTAATTTGCGACCTATACTTGGTTCTAGTAAACGATAGATGACCTTACTGATATCGCCTGATGTGTTTTGAGCATATATCAATCATTATAAGATGTTCAAAATAATGAGCTTAAGTAGGCAATAATAATTAATAGCAATTAACTGAGGATTGAATAATGAAAAAATTAGCACTTGCAGCATTGATGACGACTTTTGCCCTTTCAGGTTGTTCTACGATGGGTATGGATAACGAGCGTACAATGGTTGTCGAAGGCCAACCTATGAACGTTAAGGTAGTCAATATTCCAAGCTTTAAGGTAGAAGTAGCACCGCGCAAAGCAGTTTGTGATCTAACGGCATCTGACGGTAACAAGATTGAGTCACAGTGCCTACAGTATCGTCAGGCTGGTCAAAGAAACTTCACGTCGCTTAACGGTAACATCCAAGGCTTTACTTATGAGCCAAACTATCGCTACATGCTAGACGTACGTCAAGAAGCAGTGACGGCTGAAGGCTCTAACGTTGTCCAGCCAGTTTGGATGCTAAACGAAGTTATCTCAAAAACGGCTGAGTAACTGCTAACCACTTATCTTGATTATAAAAAAAGACCTCTAATTAATTAGAGGTCTTTTTATGTCTTATCTATATACGAGGCTGATAAATTTATCAATTAGCCTCGTTATATTGTTAAGTGAACTGACTATATTATAATAGCATTCACAAAAATTAGAGTAGCAAGGAAAACGAGTGCAAGTGCTACGTACTATAGATTAAACGAGTTTGATACAGCTCATCGTACTTTTTGGGTTTGGTATAAGATTAGCATTGGCTGTATTTTACACTGACCCCATGAGTGGCAGTAGGTATGCGGTTGTCAGCATAAACCGCTAAACCGCCTCGTGAGGTTTCTTTATACTTATCTAGCATATCCGCACCCGTGACTCGCATGGTTTCAATGACTTTGTCTAAAGATACGAAGTGTTGTCCATTGCCGCGGCAGGCAAGTCGTGCTGCATTGACCGCTTTTACAGCGCCCATGGCATTGCGTTCGATGCAAGGTACTTGCACCAAGCCGCCAACAGGGTCGCAAGTCAGACCTAAGTTATGCTCAATGCCAATCTCGGCCGCATTAAGGCACTGAGCGGGATCGCCACCTATGATTTCTGCTAAGGCAGATGCGGCCATTGCGCATGCAGAGCCTACTTCCCCTTGACAGCCAACTTCAGCACCAGATATCGACGCGTTTTGTTTGATGAGACTACCGATAGCGGTGGCATTTAACAAAAATTTGCGCGCGCCCTCAACACTGTAGTTCGGTAAAAAGTCGCGATAATAGTGCATAACCGCAGGAATAATACCTGCTGCACCGTTAGTAGGGGCAGTCACGACATTACCCCCATTGGCGTTTTCTTCATTGACCGCTAAGGCATATAAATCAATCCAGTCCATTGCCACAAGCTTATCGTTTTTTGCAATATCCTGATTTTTCTCAGCACAAAGCTGCAGATGTAATGCTTGGGCACGACGCTTCACATCTAAGCCACCCGGCAAAATGCCACTGTTTTGACAGCCTCGCGTTACGCAATCTTGCATCGACTCCCAAATAGAGTCCAAGTAGGCGAATACTTCAGGTTGGTCGCGGTAATGACATTCATTGGCTAACACCAGTTCACTCACGCTTAAACGGTGCTGACGGCATTGCTCTAGAAGCTCTGCGGCCGTATTAAAAGGGTAAGGAAGAGAGTCAATAGTTGGCGTGGCGTGATCTTCATCTGGATTGGTAGCATCTTCTTCGTTAATCACAAAGCCGCCACCTACGGAGTAATAGGTTTGCTGATAGTGGCTGTCGTCAGCCAATGACACGCGTATGGTCATAGCGTTAGGGTGATAGGGCAGGACTGTCTCACCATACCATTGAATATCACGCTCGGTATCAAAGGCAATAATATGCTCGCCTGCGATATTAAGTTGTTTGTTTGAAAAAATCGCTGATAGATATTGATTGGTCAAACGCGTATCGATGCTGCTAGGGGCATGCCCAAGCAAGCCTAATAATATGGCCGTATCCGTTGCGTGACCTTTACCTGTAGCGGCTAACGAGCCATATAGCTCAATCTCTAGGGATTTTATACTGGTAAGCTCGGTTTGCTTACGCAATGAGGTCAAAAATAAATTCGCCGCGACCATCGGGCCGACGGTATGTGAGCTTGATGGGCCGATGCCAATTTTAAATAAATCAAATACACTAATCATAATGAATTACCAAAAAGTGAAGTAGGGTTAGGATAACCGCATAGCCAAGACTATAGCGCCTACATAATAATATGATAGGCAACAAAAAATAACAGGTACCGTTAATTGGTGGATTTAGAGCATCGTCTATGAAAATGTTTAAACGCAGTAGTTCGAGTGACGGGTGAATAATAGCTGTTGTTTATTATTAAATTCCGTTATGATGCTCGGCATCAACGCTTATGTAACATCCTGTAAGTTGGCTGTCGCTATAGAATACAATAGGTGCGAGCAACCGAAGCGGTGACTTTAGTAGAACATATCTCACTCGATACATCTAGCAAAATATGGCTATTTTATAAAATAATGTACTTTGTCAGCCTTTCTACAAACAAGTGGTTGGATATAGCAGAGTCTTTTGAATACGCCCATAAATATAGTAGCTTTTGTTGCACATACTGCTATTTATTATTTCTTTATTTATCCTAACCACCATTAATCAGCTATCATTACTCAATTAATATTAAGCGGTTATGACAAGTTTAGGCCACATAGGACAAGCGCATGGTAATCCCTCCAGAAAACCCCTCCCCATCAGAGAAAAGCAATCAAGCAGAACCGCTAATGCCAAATGCATTAGAGGCAGCGGGTATTGATTCAGCAACTGATTCAGCGACAATGAGCTTACCGCATAATCCAGATTTTGAAAATGGCCGTTGGTTTCCGACTTGGAAACCGTTCAAAGGCGATTTAGACCGCACGCCAGTCGGTATCAATGAATATTTACCACCATCGAAAAGCATGCTGCTGGGTGTACAACACACCTTTGCTATGTTTGGCTCGACGGTACTTGCGCCCTTATTGATGGGGTTTGATCCCAATTTAGCCATTTTGATGTCCGGTATTTGTACGGTGATGTTTTTTATGATCACTGGCGGGCGGATGCCCAGCTATTTGGGCTCAAGCTTTGCGTTTATCGGCCCTGTTATTGCCGTTACTGCTTATGCTGGCGTTGGCTTCAATGCCAATCTTAATGTCGCTTTAGGTGGCATTATGGTGTGCGGTATCATTTATGCCTTGGTGGGCTTGTTGGTGATAAAGACGGGCACAGGATGGATTGAGCGCTTGATGCCGCCTATTGTCACGGGTGCCATTGTGATGATTATTGGTCTTAATTTAGCGCCAGTAACCATTCAAGGGGTGTCTGCTAATCAGTTTGATGCGTGGATGGCTGCATTGACGGTATTGTTAATCAGTGGGGTGGCGGTCTTTACGCGCGGTATGTTACGACGCTTGTTGTTGTTAGTGGGTTTAATACTATCGTATATTGTCTATTATGTATTGACCAATGTGATGGGCTTTGGGGTGCCGATTGACTTTAGTGGTCTCCAATCAGCTTCATGGTTTGGGCTACCCAGCATTCATACGCCAAAATTTGAGATGAGTGCGATTATACTAATTGCGCCAGTGGCCTTTATTCTGATTGCCGAAAACCTAGGGCATTTTAAAGCGGTAGAAGGCATGACCAAAGCTCGCGTGACACCTTATATGGGTCGAGCATTTTTTGCTGATGGCTTGGCGACAACTTTTTCAGCAGGTTTTGGCGGTACTGGCGTCACCACTTATGCTGAAAACATCGGTGTGATGGCAGTGACTAAGGTTTATAGCACCACTATCTTTTTTATTGCAGGGGTGGTTGCTATCTTGCTTGGGCTATCACCAAAATTTGGCGCGATCATTCAGACGATTCCGCCAGCATTATTGGGCGGTGCCTCTATCGTGGTATTTGGTTTGATTGCGATTGCTGGTGCCAAAATATGGATAGACAGTCATATCGATTTTAGCAAAAACAGCAATCTTATCATTGCTGCTGTGACCGTTATTATGGGTACAGGTAACTTTAGTCTGCATCTAGGTGGCTTTGATTTGGGCGGTATTGGTACGGCGACTTTGACCGCAATTGTTCTTAACGCCTTGTTTAATCGCCAAAAAGACTAGGGCGTGTCCCTAAGTTTTTAGTCGTCATAAGCTTAAAAGAACTTAATATATCGTTAACTAAAAGCCATAATAACCATTGTGGCTTTTAGTTATTCTGGCGTTGTTCACCGTGTTGTTATTTATACTTACGGCTATAAAACCGTGCAAAAAACCGATAACGTCGTAGCGCGCGTGGCTTAGGTTTTAGTGAGCCCAAATAGATAGCAAACATAGTGAGCAGCGCGCCGCTCCATTGTAGAGTGTTGATGGATTTGTCCAGCCAAGTATAATCGATAACTAAGGCGGCAATGGGCTCTGTTAAGAGTAGTAACCCCGTCAATGCAAGCGAAAGTTTAGGGATAGAGTAGGCGATGAGTCCCCACGCCAAGCACTGCATCACCGTGCCATAAATCAATATCCAACCAATCTCCGACCAGGTATTGGGTAAAATGTTACCCATATCGAAGATAAACATCGGCACAATCATCGCTATTACCCCGCCCAGACTGACCAGCTGCATCAATACAAATATGGGTGTCGGTTCGGTATCGTGGGTCTTGCGGATAAAGGTCATTGAGGCCGCTAACATGCCTCCCGATATGATACCGGTGACAAATCCCCAAGTAGCAGCTGTATTCTGTGCAAATTCAGGACTGCCAATCATCGCCACGCCCAGCATCGCCAAGCACAAGCTGAGCAACTGCAAAATAGATTGACGTTCATTAAAATATAAAAAGCCAATCGCGGCTAAAAAGAAAATCTGCAAGCTGTTAAGTAAGGTTGAAATACCAGGGCCGACCGCATAAATACTCTCGTGCCACAGTGCCAAATCCAAGCCTAAAAATGCACCAGATAATAACCCATAAACGATAGCACGTTTGGAGTAGGGTAAGCGCTGGCCCATAATTTTAGCCAATATAGTAAACACGACACCCGATATTGCAAGCCGCCAAAATGACATCGCCCAACCGCCAATATCGACATGAGCCACAATCAAACTGCCTAAACCAAAAATAATACAACCAATAAGTAAGCCAATGGATGCAGAGCGTGAAGAGTCGTCAGCCATAAAATATCTCTATAAAACATATCTAAAGGTTTTTTTGGTCGATGGACAGACCGGTTATAAATATAGTGAGTTTTAAAGAGGTGATTGTAAACCTTTTGATGCTAATTGACATCAGACATGCACTTTTTTGGTATCAGGGTTTGATATGAGTTTTACTGTTATTACTCTGTGACGTATGTTTAGCGTATTAAAGTTGGCGCTTTGCTCGCTATTGGTTTGTTTAGCAGCTTATAATACGGTAACTTTGCATAAAATATGAACTATACAGATAGTCGTTTAGTTTTTATCTTTTTGAAGTTAGTGTGTCGAAATCCTTTATACCATCTCGATTTAGGTCATCATCACTTATGTCATTACTATTTACTCTAAACAGAAAAAATATTCAACCACGAGCGTCGTATGAGATGAGCGTCAAACAGCTGCCTGTGTCGCGCCTTTGTGGGGGTATTGGTATTCTGTTAAGTGCGGTATTTTTTTTGCCAACGGCACAAGCTGCCAGCTGCAAACTGCCTAAAAGCTATTATAAAAATGTTTCTTGTACGGCTAGTAGTGGTTACTTTTTAGCGACAAAAGATTTTGGTGCACCCGTGGCGTTGTTGAATAAAGAAGGCAATAAGGTGGTTGATTTATCACGTTATCAAAAGGTTGCTGCGGACAAAATAGCGGGTGGCTTAATCCCCGTCCAGCGTAGCAATAAAGTCGGTTATGTCAATATGAAGGGCCGCGAAGTTGTGCCTACCGTGTATGACGTATTGGTCGAATCATCAGGCTGGGCAAGGGCAGTGTCAGAAGGGCGTATCGTGGTAAAAAAGAACGGCAACTATGGGGTAATCAATACTGCCAATAAAACCATTGTGCCGTTTTCAGCGTCGTTTAGCGATATTGATAACTATCAAAATGGACTCGCCCGCGTCCACAAAAACCGCGCGATTAGTTGGCTGGATAAAAATGGTAAAACGACCAGCGATCCTAATAACAGGGGCAGTACGCAAACAGATAGGGACCCAGCTTCTGCTAATTCATCGGCGTCAAAACCAAAACAAGCACCTGCCAATCAATTTACGACCTTACAGCCGCATCAACAAGACGGTAAATGGGGGTTCATCGATGACAATGACGTCACCATGATTACCTATTCATTTGATGAAGTACGGCCATTTTCGGAAGGATTGGCAGGCGTGCGTATTGATAGCGACTGGGGCTTTGTCAATCTTGGTGGTGAGCTGGTGATTCCTTTTCGCTTTGACAATAGTGGCGTCAGTACTGGCGATAGCTACCAAGGTAAACCAGCGTTTATATTTACAGGTGGCAAAGCATGGATAGGTAATTTAAAAAATGGTAATAAGATGTGCATTGATAAAGACGGCGCTGGTGTCGGTTGTGATTAAAACTTAATACCATGTTTATTCTGAAAAAAGCTTATATATCTTTAGTTCACTAATTAGCATAGGTAGGTAGTTATTCAGAGATATTTGATTAACTCAACTACTTATTAGATTTTACCTCAATGGTGTACTCTTGTTCAAAACCAGATCCTGGAAAGTTAGTTCCGTATGTATCCCCAGCGATATAAATATGAACAGGCTTTAATGCTGTAGGTGTGCCAGTCACGGTCAACAGGTTATAATCTTTATAACCTCCCTCTGCAAGACTTGGCATAATTTTGAAACTAGCGTCAGACACTTCAGAATGGAAGTTGAGATCGACGACAGTACCCCCTGTAATCTCTATATTGGCTTGATAGGATTGATTAAGGTAAGCGTCAGGTAATTTATTAGGTGTTACATGAACACTAGGAGCACATCCAACTAATAGCAGTATTTATAGGGTGGCTGAGTGCTTATTTAGCAACTTTTACCTCAATGGTGTACTCTTGTTCAAAACCAGCTCCTGGAAAGTTAGTTCCATATGTTTCACCATACATATAAATACTTATAGGTTCGAGTGTAGTTGCTATACCATTAATTTTCAGGTTGTTATAATTGTCTTGACCACTGTCCCTAACTCCAGGAATGATTTTAAAATCAGTATTTGAAGTTTTCGAAGAGAAACTACGGTTAATAACAGTACCCCCTGTAACTACTACATCGACTGTATAAGGCTGATTTAAGTAGGCATCAGGAAGATTATTGGGTGTTACTTTGACATTGGGAGTGCAACCAACTAATAGAAGTGCTGATAGTATGGCTAAGTACTTATTCACAGTGTTATTTCTCTATTATGATAGTGGTCGTAATGTATGCGCTGAATTTTACATAAGATAAATCGGCATGAGTACTCATGTTAGGATCTCCCCATGAAAATAGCTTAAGCAATCATCAATCGCTATAGGCTCTTTTTTAAATAGTCATTTTTGCAAGCTAAAATATTAAAGCTGCTTTTCTAATAAAAAGCTACTTATCCAATAAATGATTACTAATCAAGTCGACCATATAAGGCTGATAATATTCAGGAATGTCATGTGCCATGCCCTCGATTAAGTGAAACTTAGCATTGGGAATGGTTTTGGCAACGACACGTCCTTGCGAGGCAGGTAACAGGCCGTCTGCACTACCATGCAGTACGATAGTTGGTGCTTTGACTTGCTTACTGTATTTGCTAATCGAGCCTGAGGCCAAGATGGCGTTGAGCTGTTGTACCGTACCGAGCGGATGGAAGTTACGCTGATAACGTATCTTGGCAATTTCACGCACCATACGTACATTCACATGTCCTGGCGTGCCGACCGTCTTCATAAACCAAACGCTATGGCGCACAATATCGCGCTCAGAATGGCTCTCAGGACGATTGATAAGTGTATATAGCTGCTTCGGTTTGGGCGGCTTTAAAAAGGCACGGTTGGTGGTGGTAAACATCAGCGCCATGCGTTGTACCAAGCTTGGATAACGTGCTGCCACAATTTGGGCAATCATCCCGCCCATAGAGGCACCTATTAGGTGGGTCTTGCTAAGCCGCAACGCTTTGATTAAGCGCGCGGTATCTTCTGCCATATCGGTTAAGTTATAAGCAACCTGAGTGCCTTTATTAGACAGTCCTGTTTGCAGCCGCATCATCATTTTGAGTTGGCTAATACGGGGTAGGCCGTCAATTTGCACTTTGGAGGACAAGCCAATATCACGATTGTCAAAACGAATCACAAAAAAACCCGCATCAATAAGGCGCTTCATAAAATTGTTTGGCCAAAATACCATTTGTGAGCCAAGCCCCATTATCATCAGCAGTGGCGGATTATTGGGGTTGCCACCGGCTTCAACGCACAGCTCAATGCCATCACCGATGTCTATCATCGATTGATAAAGATGCTCGCTCAAGTCTGAATCACGCCATTGGTATTCGCCAAATTTTTGCCATTCTGGAGTAGGGTAACTGACTGAAATTTTATCTGAGTTTTCAGTCAAGTTAGCATGAGTGATGTCGTTTGGTTCTGTCATGAAGTATCCTAGTTAGAGAGTCGGGCATTCGCTTAAAATTCGAGCATTTCAAAATCAAGCTTGCCAACGCCGCATTCTGGGCATGTCCAATCATCAGGGATATCTTCCCATTTAGTACCAGGTGCGATACCTTCTTCAGGACAGCCGAGTTCTTCATCGTATATCCAGCCACAGACGATACATTCATAACGTTTCATAAATAGTCCTATCGATTATTACCAGTATGACACATATTTTTTTAAAGCTAATATTAACTATTCTGGTCAATATATAGACCTTAAAAGCGCACGTAGTTTAGCATATAACCGTTGTTTTTATAGTTAAGTTTACACTTGTATATTGAGATTGAATAGCTTTTATCAAGTCATTAGCTATCACTTTGTTTATTTAAGCGGGGCTTTTTCCGTGCTATTTGCCGCTATATTAAGGCTGATTATGATATAATTATCACCGAAAATTTCACCGATTCAGTCATTGTTTGCCACTGTTATATCATCATCTAAGTCATACAAGCTAAGGGTTATTATGAGCGCTAACACCGCCGTTACATCAGCCAATACCACCGAGTCATCCAATACGCTCAATACCGATCATCCATTTTGGCAAATCATTCGCACAGTACCAGACTTTCCGAAAGTCGGCATTGATTTTTATGACATTACCCCGTTACTGCGCAGTCATATTAATGAGGTGATTGATGCGCTGCTCGCCGCATTGCCGACGGGTTTACTCGACGAAGTAGACTGTTTAGGCGCCGTTGAAGCGCGCGGATTTGTCTTTGCTAGCTTGCTGGCAGGTCGATTGGGCAAAGGTATGATTTTGCTACGTAAACCCGGTAAACTGCCACCGCCTGTCGCCAATAAAGCCTATGCGCTTGAGTATGGTAAAGACACGCTTGAGATGCAAAATAATCTGCCACCTGAGCGTGTGCTATTGGTCGATGATATCCTGGCCACTGGCGGTACGCTAACCACGGCTTACGAGCTGTGCAAATCTGCAGAACATACCGTGGTAGGGGCGTTAGTGCTACTAGATTTGGTCGACTTACATGGTGAGTTTCCAGTGCCGGTTTATACCGTATTAAAGGCCTAAATTAAAAGCCTAACTGACTGACGAACATTATTTGCTAAGGATAAGTAAAGCACTGACATAAAAAAGCGCGCTGAACTCATTCGGCGCGCTTTCTTTGATTTTATTTGGTGTGTTTTACTTGGCTTGTTCGTAGCTTTTACAAGACTGTTCGATGAGTACTCGGCTAATCGTTTTTGGCGTAGTGACTTTAAAATCTTTGGTGGTCAGGATTGGTTTATCCGATTGCCAAGATTTTAGTACCTTATCGTTAGCGGCATAATCAACGTAGGCTCGTCTATAGTAGCTGGCGTCCTTACAAGAGATAAGCCATTGTTGATCGCTATGATGAATACGCGTTTCTTTAGCAACTTTATCTTTGCTGTCCTTTTCCTTCGGGTCTTTCTCTTTACTGTCTTTCGTCACAGCTTTCGTAGTGGGTTTAGTGACACTTTTTTGTGCAGGATAAGCTCTACGAATGGAGACGGTAATGTTGTCGACACGCTTTTCATCGATGATACTGATGTCTGAGCGTTCGATAGAATCCAAGTCTACGCTAAAAATGGAGCCGGTCTGACTTTCTGCTACTGTTGACCAGTTGGCTGCTTGAGCACCCATCGCCAGCGTACTACTTGCTAATATCACTGCTAGCCGTTTCATAGTTCAGCCTTGCTTGTTGTTATTTGAGGTCGCTTATAATAGCCAACTTGATATTAGCAGGCAAATTTCTTTTATTACCTACTAGGGGCTGTATAGAATTCATCTATTAGGACTGCTGATCGCTAAAATAATTCCAGACTAGGCGTAAATCGAAGGTAATGTCGAGACCTTAGCTAGATTTACAACAACGTCTGGGGCGATTTTAGCATCAGTCCGAAGGAACAGGACTATTTTTTGCCACTTCATAGCCAAAACTATCGCGCTTAGAATAACTAAACTTACTATTTTTGGCGTCGAATTGCCTAAAAAATAGTCTCTGTCAGTTCCTTAGCTGAATTCTATACAGCCCCTAGTTATTCTCGCAGTTTACTGGCAATGTTTATTATCGTTTATATTTAGGCTTAGCGCACTGGAATATCGGAACATTGGCTTAATCGCGCTTAGCTACGCATAGACGCTAACATTTGAGCAAGCTCATTACGTGCAGCGATAAAGCCGTCAATACCCTTAGGTAATAAATCTTGAGTAACCGTGTCTTGCTGATAGGCGGTACTGAACTCTTCTTCAGTCAGGCTCACTTTGGTCATATCGGCCAAATCCATTGACATACTTGGTGACAGCTGCTGCATCACTTCTACATCCATCTCTGCCAGCTCGTCGATGAGGTTGGGCGCGATGGTCAGTAAGTCACAACCTGCCAAAGCCAATATTTGCTCAGTCGAGCGGAAACTTGCGCCCATGACTTGAGTTTTATAACCGTGTTGTTTGTAATACTGATAAATGAGCTTGACCGATTGCACCCCCATATCATCAGTAGCGGGGACATGTTGACGGTTTTTCTGGCGTTTTTGCCAGTCTAAAATACGTCCCACAAAGGGCGATATCAAGGTCACGCCTGCATCAGCACAAGCAATCGCTTGATGCTGACCAAATAACAAGGTTAAGTTACAGTGAATGTTTTGAGTTTCTAGATAGCGTGCGGCTTCGATACCTTGCCACGTCGCTGCCATCTTAATCAATACACGCTCTGACTCGATACCCGCTTTTTGATAAGCATCCATAAACGCTAAAGCTTTATCAATCGTCGCTTGGGTGTCATAAGACAGACGAGCATCGACTTCGGTTGAGACACGGCCTTTGATTAAGTCTAAAATATCGCAGCCCACTTGAACCGTCAGTGCGTCAATCACCGCATCTATATCACCGTTATGCTGACTCATGGTTTCTGATAGCATACTTTGGTTGTCAGGATGCATGAGAGCCTTGGTTATTAGGCTGGGGTTGGTCGTCGCATCGATAGGTTTTAGGCGCGCAATGGCGGCAAGATCACCCGTATCAGCGACAATGGTGGTCATGGTGCGAAGCTGTTGTAATGCGCTCATCAGATATCCTTGGTATGGTCAATTAACGGTGTTGTCTGCTTATTAATGGCTGTAGCAATATGTGCTGTAGCAATATTTATAGTCATCAATAAGTAATTATTAATAAGTAACTATCAATAAAGTTATGGGTACGCTCAAACTGTAACATAGATTTGAGCCTATTTTGAGATTAAGTTAGCTGATAGTTTCACGGTGCTTGGCCTTTATATCATTCAACTGTGCTAAGATTTATAGCTATTTATAGGTTTATGCGCATTTACAAATGGGCACTGTCCCTAGTTTTTGTTATAGTAGAGCAGGTTGGTTATTTGGCTTGTGCTAAATAGCAAAAGTATTTAAGCATGTTATATCTAATAGTGATAAATAGTAGTTATAAAATCTAAAAAAGGATGGGCGGTAATGAGTGAGCAGTCACCAGAGCAGAACGTGGATAATCTAAATCAAACCAGCGCAAGCACTAGCGATACCGCAACTGAAAAAGAGTTTTTGGACAATATTCGCCAAAGTATTGACACAGTAGACTGCGAAATTCAAACGCTGATTAATAATCGTGCCAAGCTGGCTCAGCAAGTGGCAACGGTAAAGAAAAACCATATTGCCAATAACCCGACCACTGACGATAGCAACCCTATCTTTTATCGTCCTGAGCGTGAGGCTCAAGTTTTAAAAGCGGTGATGGAGCGCAATGGTGGGCCAATCGCTGATGAAAAAATGGCACGCTTATTCCGTGAGATTATGTCGGTATGCCTTGATTTAGAAGCGCCGCAACGTATTGCCTTTTTGGGCCCTGTCGGCACCTTTACCCATGCCGCCGCTTTAAAGCACTTTGGCAAAGCGGCTGATACCGTGCCGCTAAACACCATTACTGATGTATTCCGTGAAGTCGAAGCAGGCACGGCGATGTATGGTGTGGTGCCAGTCGAAAACTCCTCAGAGGGCGTGGTCAACCATACGCTAGATGGTTTTTTATCTTCTACCTTAAAAATCATTGGTGAGGTTGAGTTACCGATTCATCAAAACTTCTTGGTCGCTGAGCATACCAAACTTGATGGCTTAAGCCGTATTTATTCGCATCAGCAATCCTTGGCACAATGTCGCCATTGGCTCGATGTCAATTATCCTAATGTTGAGCGTGTTGCTGTATCGAGCAACGGAGAAGCGGCGCGACGCTTAAGAAATGAGTGGCATTCAGCAGCGATTGCAGGCGATGTAGCTGCTGTGGAATATGACTTGCACAAGCTTTACTCAAATATCGAAGACAACCCTAGCAACACCACACGATTCCTGATTATCGGTCACGAAGCAATTGCGCCATCAGGTCAAGACAAAACCTCTATTATGGTTTCAGCGCATGATAAAGCGGGTGCCCTGATCGAGATTTTAAAACCGTTATCGTATCATGGCGTCTCTATGACCAGTATCGAGACGCGTCCAGAACGCCCTAATAAATGGGCTTACGTGTTCTTTATCGATATGGATGGGCACATTCAAGACCCTAATGTTAGTGCTGCTATCGCTGATATCCGCCCATTGGTCAAAGATTTACGTATATTGGGCTCTTATCCAAAAGCGGTATTATAGATATAGAAAAATTAAACCTAAGGATAAATCATGCAGTCTACGCCATCGACAGAGTCAAATTTATCACTGCTAGCACCTGCTTATGACAGTATTTTAGAGTTGGCACCTTATCAAACTGGGAAGCCGGTTGAAGAGTTAACGCGTGAATATGGCGTCTCAGATGTGGTAAAGCTTGCCAGCAATGAGAATCCGATAGGCTGCTCACCGCAAGTAACGCTAGCGATTACCGAGCAGTTAGGTCAGTTGTCGCGTTATCCTGATGGCAATGGCTATTATCTGAAACAAGCATTGGCTGATTTTAATGAGGTTGATGTTGAACAGATTACGCTAGGTAATGGCTCTAACGATTTGCTTGATATCTTGGCGCGTAGTTTTGCCGGTGCTGATGATGCGCTCGTTTATAGTCAATATGCATTTATTATTTATCCGATGCTGGCTAAAATGCAAGGCGCAATGGGTATTGAAGTACCTGCCAATCGTTTTGGTCATGATTTAAAAGCCATGAGCCAAGCGGTTCAAGACAATCCTAATACTAAGATGGTGTTTATCGCCAATCCTAATAATCCGACCGGTACACAGCTTGAACATAAAGAGCTACGTGAGTTTGTGGCTAGTGTGCCAAGTTCGGTATTGATAGTATTAGATGAGGCTTATATCGAATACAGTCCTGAAAGTAACAATCGGGCGCTGTTAGATGAATTTGGCAACGTGGTCATTGTACGTACTTTTTCTAAAGCTTATGGACTGGCGGGTCTGCGTGTTGGTTATGCGCTGAGTTCAGTTGCAGTTGCTGACTTACTTAATCGGATCCGTCAGCCGTTTAATGTCAGCCGCGTGGCTCTGGCTGCTGCCGCTGCCGCACTGACTGACCAAGATTTTATTGAAAAAGTTAGCTCAACCAACCAAGGGCAAAGGCGCTGGCTAGAGAAGCAGTTTGATGCGTTGGGCTTGGGTTTTGTTAAATCACATGCCAACTTTGTTATGGTAGAAATAGAAGTTGAGATGGAGGACGTAACGGCTGCTGTGATTCACCAGGCGTTATTGGAGCAAGGCGTGATAGTGCGTCCGCTCGATGCTTATGGTTTACCTAATTGGTTAAGGGTTACCGTTGGGGTCGCAGAAGACAATACCCGTCTAATCGATACTCTACGTTCTATATTGACTGATGATTAAGATTGACTGATGGCTGAGCTTAATGCTATCAAACTCAAAGCTGTTCAGCTAACACCTATTAAGTGACATGATAACTAAAATAATATGCAAAAAATAAATCAAGCGGCAAGTCATCAAACCGCAGCTGCACCCAACCTATCTACTTTACCACCATTATTCGATCAAGTTTGTGTGATAGGTTTGGGATTGATTGGTGCCAGTTTAGCCCAAGCGATTAAAGACAATGGCTTAAGTCGGCGTTTGGTGGCAGTCGACAGGCATGCTCCAAGCATCGAAGAGGCTATTCAGCAGGGTTTATTAGATGCGGGAAGCTCGGAATTAAGCAAAGTGGTATCGGGCAGTGACTTAATCGTTATTGCGGTGCCAGTACAAGCGGTGCAAACAGTATTCGCAGATATCAAAACAGCGATGGACAGTGGTCAGCTGGCTACTGACTGCATCATTACTGATGTCTGTAGTACCAAGGTTAATATTATTAATGCCGCCAAAGCCGTCTTTAGCTCATTACCTGTGGGCTTGGTGCCAGCACATCCGATTGCCGGTGCTGAAAATTCAGGGTATCATGCCAGGCGAGCCAATTTATTTGTCAACCATAGCGTCATCATTTGTGAGCTACCAACGACCAAACAGACGGCCATTACAAAGTTACGCCAATTATGGGAAGCAGCAGGTGCGACAGTCATGCCGATGGCAGCTGCCCATCATGATTCGATATTGGCGCATACCAGTCATTTACCGCACCTATTGGCATTTAATCTAGTAGAGCAGCTAGCAAGCCACGATGACAATTTAGATATGTTTCGCTATGCTGCTGGCGGGTTTCGCGATTTTACCCGTATCGCTGCCAGCGACCCTAAAATGTGGCATGATATATTTTTTGCCAACCAAGACGCGATTGTGAGCGCCCTTGATGAGTACGGTGTTTATCTACAGACCATGCGCCAGCTTATCATTGATAAAGATTCAACTGCCCTGATGGGACTTTTAGGCCGCGCGCAAGCCGCACGGCGACATTTCGGCCATATGTTAGCCAGCACCCCTTATACGGATACCTCTGCCATGTCAGCTTCTTACCTAATCTCTCCAAGTAACACCGTTTCTGGCACCATTACTATTCCTGGTGATAAATCTATCTCACATCGCAGTATCATGCTTGGAAGCCTTGCAACTGGTGTCACCAAGGTCACTGGGTTTTTGGAAGGGGAAGATGCACTGGCAACTTTGCAAGCATTTCGCGATATGGGTGTGACCATTGAAGGTCCTGATAAGGGTAGGCTAACCATTCATGGCGTGGGTATGAATGGTTTAAAACCAAGCAAGACGCCACTATATATGGGCAATTCAGGCACCAGTATGCGTCTACTAGCGGGTATTTTAGCAGCGCAATCTTTTGATAGTGTCATGACTGGCGATACCAGTTTGAATAAACGTCCGATGGAGCGAGTCGCTGCGCCGCTGCGCGAGATGGGTGCAGTGATTCAAAGTACAGGACATAGTGGTACAGCACCGCTGAGCATCACTGGTCGTGATAACGTGGGTAAACCACTACAAGGTGTTGAGTATGATATGCCAGTCGCCTCAGCACAAATAAAGTCCTGCTTATTGCTCGCTGGATTATGGGCAGAAGGCACCACGACAGTCACGCAACCGGAAGTGAGCCGCGACCATACCGAACGTATGCTTTCAGCCTTTGGGTATCCAGTAACGGTTGACGGTAATCGTATCAGTGTTGACGGTGGTGGTACATTAACAGGCGGTGATATAGCCGTACCTGCAGACATCTCTTCAGCAGCATTCTTTATGGTTGCCGCTGCTATCAGTCATGGTAGTGAGTTGACTTTAAAACAGGTCGGCATCAATCCTACTCGTACGGGTATTATTGATATTTTAAAATTAATGCAAGCAGATATCACCTTAAGCAATAAAACCTATGTCGGTGAAGAGCCTGTTGCTGACATTACTATTCGCTCATCCAATCTGGTCGGAATCAAGATTCCAGAAATGCTTGTTCCGCTTGCCATTGATGAGTTTCCAGTACTATTTATTGCGGCAAGTTGTGCCCAAGGTCGTACGGTGTTAACTGGTGCGAAAGAGCTGCGTGTTAAAGAGTCAGATCGTATCGCCGTCATGGCAGAAGGCTTACAAGCGCTGGGTGTTGATTGCACCGTGACGGATGATGGCTTGATTATTGAAGGTCAAGGCAGCCATGGACAAATGAGCAAAGTAATTGGCGGTCAGGTCGATAATAGTACCCCAGTTTTCGGTGGTGGACATATCACCTCGCATCACGATCATCGCATTGCCATGAGCTTTGCCGTGGCGAGTTTGCGGGCGTCTGAGCAGATCACAATCGAAGGTATCGAAACCGTTAATACCAGCTTCCCAGGATTTGCCGAGCTTGCCAACCAAATTGGTATGGCTATTGAAGTCGATAATGGTGCTGTTTAATATTAATAAAATGTCGGCTTTATTCGTCATTTTATTAATTACTATATGAGTAATATTGACTGCTGAATTCGGCCAAATTGGTTATAAGTAATTATGTAAGACTGTTTTTTTAAAATAGTTATTATCGTCAGCAATGTGTAGATACGATTTTAGTATCTACACATTGCTTTTTACCTTTTATCCTATCTGTAGTGACCCTGTGCTCTTACCACCGAGTTATCATCAATGATGATAGTTGGGTGAGGGCGCGCTTTGCTCTAAAAAGTTGTATTGTCTTATGACTACTCAAAACGTCATCAAAAAATCAATTACTCCTATTAAAACAACCAGACGCGGCATTGTCACCGCCCTGATTGCCTTTTCTATTTGGGGTGCTTTTCCTTTATATTTTAAGCAACTGTCTGACTATAATGCCACCGAAATCATTGGTCACCGCATTGTTTGGACATTTGCTTGCCTGCTAGTGGTATTGATCGTTACTAAGCGTTGGCAGTGGATCGATACGCTTAAGAAAAATCCAAGATGGATAGCCTATACCTTTATTTCGGGCGCTATCATTGCTGTCAATTGGCTTACCTATGTTTGGGCGGTCAATCATGATCAGATTTTAGAAGCCAGCTTGGGGTATTTTATCGGCCCACTCGTTGGGGTGGCGCTATCGATGATTTTGTTCAAAGAACGCCTGCGATCCTTACAATGGGTAGCGATTGGCTTTGCGCTATTGTCGGTCGTTATTCAAGTGGTCATGCTGGGTAGTTTGCCGTGGATATCCTTGATCTTGGCCTTTAGCTTTAGCACTTATGGTACCATTCAACGGCAAACGCCTCTTACCGCTGTCGACGCGATGTTTGTTGAAACCGCGATGCTGTTGCCTATTTTTCTATGGTGGTTCTGGCAGTCTGATGTGGCGAGTAGTCATATCAGCTTTTGGTTTACGCCTTCTATTTGGCTATTAATGCTGGCGGGTCCCATTACCTTGATACCGCTATTGATGTTTAATAAATCGACCAAGTTAGTGGCTTATAGCATCCTTAGTTTTATGAATTATTTAACGCCAACCTTTATTTTCTTTTTGGCTGTATTTTATTATAAAGAGCCATTTGACTTACATCGCTTAGCCGTATTTGGTTTAATTTGGTTGGGGTTATTGTTATTTAGCATTGATCTGTGGCGACACCGTCCTAGTAAAGCGTTAAAAGCCGAACGTCTACGCGAAGAGGCTTTAGAAAGCGTTAAATAGAAGCTAAAGTAGAATTAACCACCAGAGTGAGAAATGGTACTTAATACAGTCAGGTCGATATAAAAGAGATACAGCGGGGCTGGGATAAATGTTTTGTAGCCTCTGTCGGCGTAGGCACAGCCAGCAAGAAAAATTTGTACCAGTCACGCAGCATAGTTTTGTGTATCCATTTTACTCAGTATCGACTATAACTGGTAAATAAAAACTAGTAAAAATTTAGTTAACAAGGATGAAAGCATGTTTCATACCCAGTCTGATGTAGTATTTGTCAAAGGCCTAAAAGTAGAGGCGGTAATCGGTGTTTATGAGTGGGAGCGCGCTATTACCCAGCCCTTACTGATTGATATTGCACTGGAAACAGATATTCGCAAAGCGGCAATCTCAGATGACGTCGGCGATGCGCTTAATTATAAAGCGGTCTGCGATGATGTGACGGATTGGTGCCAGACTATTAAAGCGCAATTGCTTGAACATCTGGCAGGAGAGATTGCGGACAAACTACTAGCGAAATATGCGTGCCATCAAGTGACGTTGAGTGTCGCTAAACCCACTGCTATTAAACAAGCAGATGCCGTTGGGGTACAAATAACGCGTAGTGCCAAAGCTTCAGATAGCGAAGCAGTTGGTGATAATAACAGCCAATCTGATGATGCATAAAGAGCGAGTTGATTTGAATCTTGAAACGCTAAAAAAGTGTGCGCCTGAGCAATTACAAACGCAACCAGTGGCAGCTGTGCTATTGGCTTTGGGTAGTAATTACCAAGCAGAAAAGCATTTATTACGCGTCCGAGAAAGTTTGGCGACTATAGGAGAGATAGAATTATCGATAGCTTTTCAAAACCCTGATTTTACGGCGACTCCTGAGCTGCCAAAACCTGCTTATACCAACCAATGTGTCTATTTGATATTAACCGCGCCATTAACATTACAACAGTTACAGCAGAGGTTTAAAAAGTTTGAAAGGGATTGCCATAGGCAGCGTCTAACGGAATTACAAACGCCAATCAAGCAAGTCACTATGGACATTGATATATTGCTTATTAGATTAGCGAATAATATAAATAGCCTAAGCAATAAAGATGAATCTGAATGGATAGTTATGGCAGATCGTTATCCATTTAAAGCCCATGAAAGAGCAGGGTTAAAAGAGTTAATAGCAACAAAAAGAATAGATTGTTAGAGTAGGTTTGAGTAAGATGTTTGGTCTATGCATCATTGCCTATCAGAATTTGCAAGGTGTGGTTTATGCACAAAAAAATATTAGATTTTTGTTTTAATGAGGCGGGCAGCCAGAAATTTTTTGAAAAAGATTTAAGTTTTGATCGATTATTAACTGAGCAATTTACCACTGTACTCGAGCAAGCCGCCGCTGCCGAATTTTATGCATGGCGTAGTAGTACGCAGGGGCGCTTAGCAGAGATTATTGTATTGGATCAGTTTTCACGTAATATTTATCGTGATACTCCAGCCGCTTTTTCTCAAGATGCAATGGCATTAGCGCTGGCGCAGGAGGCTGTGGCTAGCGGCGCGTTAGAAGAGCTTGTCAGTTTAGAGGCGCGCAAGTTTCTGTTGATGCCTTATATGCATAGTGAATCGAAGCTTATTCATCAGCAAGCTGAACGGTTATTTGAGCAATTTACCAATGCAGAAATCTTTAACTCAGAGATGAAGCATAAAATAATTATCGATCGCTTTGGCCGTTATCCACATCGTAATAAGGTACTGAGGCGAGTGTCTAGTGCAGAAGAAATAGCATTCTTAAAACAGCCCAATTCATCGTTTTAATCAGATTTTCCCTGTATCATTATTTATACTATCTATGGATAAGGCAGGTTAGCGAGCCAACCATTCAAATATTCTATTAATGTTTATCACTACAAGGATTATATAGTTATGTCAAAAATTAAAATCCGAAGAGCGTATACAGAGAAGGGAAATGATGACGGATACTGTATATTAGTAGACCGGTTATGGCCAAGAGGTATAAAAAAAGAAGACCTAAGTTATAGCTGGTGGCCAAAAGATATTGCACCTTCAGATAAACTGAGGAAGTCCTTTGACCATGACGCAGACAAGTTCAGTGACTTTAAAAAATCCTATAAAAAAGAATTAGAAGACAACGAGCTTAAAGATGAGTTTCTAGACAAAGTAAAATACCAGCTTGAAAAGCACAATGTAACTTTTATTTATGGCGCAAAAGACGAAGAGCATAATCAAGCGGTGGTATTAAAACAATGGGCTGAAGAGAAAATAAACTAATAAATACGGCTTTCTATTTTCATTATAAAAAAACCCGAAGCCAATAGTTATGAATGGCTTCGGGTTTTAGCTTGAGACTATAATATATCTGTTCTTGCGAGCGTCAATCAGTGACTTAACGCTAGGCTTACTTCTGCTCAGCGTCCGCCTCATCCATATCTTTTTGACCAATTACGTCTAAATCCTCTAAACACAATTTATCGTATTTTTTCTTACAAAACTCTGGGTCAATCTTGCACATTGCTGTTTGCAGCTGATCGAGACGATTTTCTGATTGCTGAATATGCTCGAGCATTTTAGCAAAAGCTTCAGCAACAGGGTCGTTTGAAGAAGGGTCAATACCATAAGCCTGAAACGCCGTTGCCCGTACTGTGCTTTGGCTTGAGTCTTTATCCTGCTGGTTATCAGTTGTCCCTGCTTGTGCAACTTTTTCTTGTTGCTTGGTATCTTGCACCTTAGTGGTCAATGGGTTGCCTTTTTCATCGTGATGATCAGAAATCATCCGAGCGGCACTGCCTACCATGGTGGCACCAGCTGGTACAGGTTTTACCACCACGGCATTTGAGCCAATTTTAGCGCCTTTACCTACAGTGAAAGGGCCTAATACTTTGGCACCTGCACCAACGATGACACCGTCTTCCAAAGTTGGATGACGTTTGCCATTGTTCCAAGAGACACCGCCAAGGGTGACGCCATGGTATAAAGTGACATCGTTGCCAATCTCAGCAGTTTCACCAATGACCACACCAACGCCATGGTCAATAAAAAAGCGCTTACCGATTGTGGCAGCAGGATGAATCTCAATACCAGTGATGATGCGCGAACCATAAGAGATCACACGCGCTGCAAGTTTCTGCTCATTTTGCCACAGACAATGGGCACCGCGATGCAAGATAAGAGCGTGGATGCCAGGATAAGTTAAGACAACTTCTAAGCTATTACGCGCTGCAGGATCGCGATTAAAGACCGCGTCGATATCTTCTTTTAAGTCTTTTTTAATGCTAGCAAGCGATTTGAACAAGGCGGTTGGCAATGACATAAAGCATCCTATCGTGTTTTTAATTACAATCTCTTTAGTTATAGCAGCTTTGCCTCATAAAATATAGCGATGAGTGATAAATAAGAGCAGATGGCAAAGTTATATGGACTTTTTACTTACAGGTAATCGTTTCCAAATTAGCTGTTGTTGGTAATATATTTCAGCAGCTCTACAACCTGCTCAGGCGTTTGCGCCCAGCCCATTGCTGCTGCATCCACTTCTTTTAGTGGATGAATAATATCCTCAGCATGCAATGTGATATAAGGCTTGCCCAAGGCGGCACAGTAGCCCGCATCGAAAGCGGCGTTCCACTGCTTGTATTTATCACCAAAACGAATAATCGCAATATCACATTTTTGAATCATATTTTTGGTACGAATCGCATTGACCTTCGACGACTGATGGTCGCGCCAGAATCCACTTTCATTTTCGCCGAGTACATCACCGGCTGCGTCGCTGGCTTCGTGCTCAGTCACTGCAGATGTGAACTTAATATTCAGACCATGGTCTTTAGCGCCTTGCATGATTTTCTGACGCCAGTCGGTGTGTATTTCTCCAGATAAATAAACGGTCCAATTCATAATAAACTCCTTTTTAGTATTAAATGCTGGTTATTCTCAAATTCAGGCCAGCTGTTAGTGAACAGTTGCTACTGTTGTTCGATTCATAAAAAATGAATGATAGTTATCGAATGATGTGTGCGGCGTACGGCAATATATTAACTGCTGTCCATGGCACAAAAAATCTAGTGAGCCATGAATTGTAGCTAAGTATTAATCTTTTGCAAGTTTGGCAATCAAAGCGCTTAATAATTGATATTCTTTTTGATCGAGCTGTAGGCGCGAGCCCAGTCGAGACAAACGCGATGGTAGCGATTTTAAATTTTCACTGTCTGCCAGTTTACGTTGCACCATTAATGCGGTGATGCGTTCTGTAAGCTGTTGCAATTGCTGCTGGGTAATCGCAGGTTCATCCCATTGCTGACGTAGATAGGTATTAAGTAGGGGATGTTCTGTTATCTCTAAGCTGCCCGTCGTTTCTAATCTTTCCTCATTACCCTTATTACTATCAGCTTCGATATGCGTTTGGGTATAAGCAAAGATAAAACTGGCTATCACTTGCACCGCTGAGGCGACATTGAGCACTGGGTAGGCAGGATTGGCATCGATTTGAATATGATAATCAGCGTAAGCCAACTCTTCGTTAGTCAAACCACGATCTTCACGGCCAAATAGGATAGCAATATTTGGCTTGTTGGCCTTATCACTTATTGGTTGATCATTGGTAGTCGTGCTTAATGCTATAGCCGACTGCTTATCAATAAAATCCAGCATGATTTTGGCCGCTTGGGTAGGTGTTACCACAGGGCGGGGCAGATGACGACTGCGACTGCTGGCCGCAAACACTAGCTGACAGTCCGCTATTGCCGACTCTAGTGTCGGCGCAATGGTTGCTAATGACAATAAATCACTACCACCAGCGGCGTGTGAGACACTGGTGTCATCAATTGGCAGCTTAGGGTCAACGACCGTTAAATGTGATAAGCCCATAGTATGCATCGCGCGCGCTGCTGAGCCGATATTGGCGGGTAAGGTGGTATTAACCATCACCACTTGTATGCAAGACAGATAATCGCTGACCGAAAAACCCGCTATTGACGATGATGCATTGTTATTCATTATTGCCCCAAGCGCTGGTTGATGTCTTGTTCTGCATGGTCTAGTGCCATGGCAATATCTTCGATAAGCGGGGCTTGTTCGCTGATACGCTGCTCGCGGCATCGCTCTTGTAATTGACTGCTAAGATTCACCAGTTGGGTTGTACCCAGATTAGCGCTGGCACCTTTTAATGCGTGAGCAAGCTCAAAGCCATTGGCATTATCGTTTTCTTGCTGCGCGATTCTAAGTTTGGTGATACGCTCATGACAGTCAGTAATATAGACTTGTATTAAATCGACAAAGTCTTCTTCTAGTAAGTCACGCATATCTTCAAATTGCTCATCATTGATAACCTGGTCATCAGGATTGGCAGTTATATTGTTATTGTGGTTTTCAGCCATGGTCATGTGTCCAATAGGATAAAAGTTAACATGGAAAGTTTAAGTGTCGTTGGTTTCTTAATGCTAATGAATATGCTAACGCTAATCAAATCATCAGCTGTAATGAAAGTGTAATTTATCCTCACTAATCATACTTTTTAGCTGTTGTAAATTATCGTCATTTGGATAAACGCGCCAATGCTCCGATAAACCAACATTGGCAATGCCATATTCTTCATAGATACTCAGCCCAAGTGGCAGGCAGTTATCGTTAATGGAAGCGTCTGTATTACTCAGGGCGTTGTTGGCATAGCTGCTGCCATTTTGGTGAAGAGTATCTTGGGTCATGTCGCTTTCTAACGCCAATAAATCGTTGCCATCTTCATCATATAGGCTGCCGCCCATCACCGGATCGTAAACACCGTTAGCGCCGTTGTTTATATTACCGCCTTGCTCGTTTTGTTCATGGTCATAAGACAGCTTTGGTACCGGAATAATACTGGCTTGTGCAGATTTAAGTAACGGTTGCATGCGCGTCAGTAAGTCGATATCGCTGCCGTGAATTTTAATACTGATTTTTTTTAGCCATCTGAGGCGGGCATCGACCATGCTCATAGCACTATCAAGGCGCGCAAACAGGCGACCCTCGCGCTCACGGATACTGCCTTTTATAATTACTACTTCGTCAACCTTGAGCTGGTCTTTAACACGATTGAAGCGCTCAGCGTAACAGCTTACCTCTAGCCTTGAGGTGCCATCATCCAAGGTAATGACGTTACGGTTACCAAAATTGGCGATGTCGATGATTAAGCCTGCAAAGTAGCAGCTACCATTATAGCCAGTATCCGTGAGCTTATCGAGGCGTGCGCCTGAGGTATAACGTTTTAACTCGTCTAAATACTCATTGATAGGATGTCCCGTTAAATACAAACCTAAAGTATTTTTTTCAGCTTTTAAACGATGCTTATCGCCCCAAATCAACTCAGGTGTCATCACGAGTGGCGGTGCGGCAACGACGCCATCCATTTCACCAAACAAATCCATCATACCGATTTCTTTATTCTGACGGTCTTGCTCAGCGGCTTGCACCGCGCTTGGCAGTTGACTCATCAGCGCACCGCGAATCTCGTATGCTTCGTCTGCTGGCAAGTCAGGTCGTAAAGTGGTAGCAAAGTCATCAAAACAGCCAGCGTTTATCAGACCTTCAAGGGTGCGCTTATTAACCTTTTTGATATCAACGCGTCGGCAAAAGTCATATAAATCTTTAAACGGACCCTCACGGCGGCGCGCATCAACGATAGATTCAACCGCACCTTCACCAACCCCTTTAATAGCGCCCAGTCCATAAATAATGTTGGTTGGCGTATCAGCAACAAAGTGCCATTCACTGCGGTTAACCGATGGATTGACCACGGTTAAATCAAAGTTTTCACGGCAGTCATTGATAAAGAACACCACGTTATCGGTGTTGTTCATATCTGAAGTCAGTACCGCGGCCATAAATTCGGCAGGGTAGTATTGCTTTAGATAAGCAGTTTGATAAGCCAGTACACCATAAGCAGCAGAATGCGAGCGGTTAAAACCATAACCGGCGAACTTTTCCATCAAGTCAAATACGCCACCTGAAGTCACTTCATCGATACCTTGCGACGTCGCCCCTGTGATAAAAATATCGCGCTGCTTGGCCATCTCTTCAGGCTTTTTCTTACCCATAGCACGGCGTAACATATCAGCGCCGCCCAAGCTATAGCCTGCCATTACTTGCGAGATTTGCATCACTTGTTCTTGATAGACAATAACGCCGTTGGTGTTTTCTAAAATTGGCTCAAGGTTAGGATGGTCATAAATGACTTCCTCGCGGCCGTGCTTACGGTCGATATACATCTCGACCATACCGGCATCAAGCGGGCCGGGACGATAGAGCGCACACATGGCGATGACGTCTTCGATATTGGTCGGTTGTAATTTTGCCAGATACTTTTTCATGCCCATACTTTCTAGCTGAAAGACAGCCGTGGTTTTGGCATCTTGCAGTAGCTTATAAGCCTTGCTGTCATCTAATGGCAACTCTTCTAACACCAGCGCATCTTTGCCTTCTATCGCACGGCGTCGATTGATGTTTTCAACGGCCGCGCTAATTACCGTTAAGTTACGCAGACCCAAGAAGTCAAACTTTACCAGACCAACATCTTCGACATCGTCTTTATCAAATTGACTAACGCGGTGTCCTTCGTCATCACAGTAAATAGCACTAAAATCAGTGATTTTATGAGGGGCAATTAGTACGCCACCCGCATGTTTACCGACGTTTCGGCAGACACCTTCCAGCTTGATGGCCATCTCCCAAATCTCAATGGCATCTTCATAATCCATATTATCAGGGTTGGATATTAAGTCTTTGAGCTGCGGCTCTTGTTCGAGGGCTTGGCTCAGCGTAATACCGGGCGTTTTGGGGATGAGTTTTGATAATTTGCTGGCGAGAAAGTACGATTTACTTTGGACACGCGCCACATCACGTACCACCGCTTTTGCTGCCATGGTACCAAAGGTGATAATCTGCGAGACCGCTTCACGCCCATAAGTTTGTGCGACATAATCAATAACGCGGTCGCGACCTTCAATACAAAAGTCAATATCGAAATCGGGCATGGAGACACGCTCAGGGTTTAAGAAGCGCTCAAATAATAAGTCGTAGTGAATAGGGTCAAGATCGGTAATGTTTAACGCATAAGCGACCAAGGACCCGGCACCAGAACCACGACCCGGCCCAACAGGTACGCCATTGGCTTTCGCCCAGCGGATAAAATCCATGACGATTAAGAAGTAACCAGGGAAACCCATGGATAAGATAATCTCAAGCTCATATTCTAAGCGCTCGTCATACTTTTGGCGAAAGTCGCTCCAGTGTTCACTACGCTCGTCAACAGGAAATAGCTTGTCTAGCCGCCTATCAAGACCGCGTTGTGATTCAGCCCGAAAAAACGACTCAGTGGTCTCACCTTCAGGTACGGGAAAATCAGGCAGGACGTTAATACCCAGAGTCAAGGTCACATTACAGCGGGTTGTTAAGCGTAAGGTATTATCAATAACTTGCGGAATATCAGCAAACAATTGCTCCATTTGCGCTTGAGTTTTTAAATATTGCTCATCAGAATAAGTTTGTGGGCGATTTTGGTCGGCGAGTACATAGGAGCCTGCGATACAAACGCGTGCTTCGTGAGCATCAAAATCGTCTTGTTCTAAAAAGCGCACGTCATTATGGGCAACAATTGGAATATTGTGTTTGGCACCCGCGTGAATCGCCGCTTTAATAAATGCGTCTTCGCCTGAGCGATTGGTACGTTTGATGGCAAAATATAAGCGATCACTAAAATAGGCTTGCCACTCTGTAATCAGCTCATCGGCTTTTTCTGGCATCGAACCAACTAGCGCCTGTCCAACATCAGATTTTTCGGTAAATAAAACAATGACGCCTGCCGCATGCTCTAAAATATGGTGACGTTTAATGACAGGCGTACCATGGTTGGCAGGGTCTGCGCGACCTTCGGTAAAGCCAAGCGATACGATGCGGGTAATGTTTTGATAGCCTTCGTTATCCATCGCCAATAAGGTCAAGCGTGTGTCGTCATTATCCATAATGACTTCACTACCGATAATGGGTTTGATACCAGCGCCCAAGCAGGCACGGTAGAACTTTACCGTGGCATAAAGGTTCGATAAATCAGTCAACGCAAGCGCGCTTTGATTGTCTGCCGCTGCCGCTTTAATCAACGGCTTGATACGCACGATAGAATCGGTAATGGAATATTCGCTGTGAATGCCAAGGTGTACAAATGCCATAGAAGACTCTTACTGGTACGATCGAGAAGGAATGGGTTGTATGATGATAAAATTTTTATTATCAATACTTTATGCTTTTTTAAGACGCAGTAGAACGCTAAAACTTGTATTTTTACCGTTTAAATTTGGTCGTTAATAATAGCATTATTTGGCGCGGGCAGCTACTGATTCAAACCTATAAGACTGAGTAAAAACATGTAAAAAACATTTTTTATGCCTATAAAATCAATACCATAAGTGAGTTTTCATGGTAAATACTTAAGTTTTAACGTATGAAAAAATATAAATCATCATCCATCAAGCTAGTGCCAAATCGTAATGTCAGGCATTTTTGATATAGCCAGTATTTAATATCATGTTAAGACTGGTAGGTAGTGCGACGGTTTTTTTAACTAGCTGCTCAAAGGAACAGGAGTAACCGTGCCATTGTTACAAGTGAATCTCATATTTCCGTTATTTAAGTTGTACTTTGATCTAAATCCTTCAACACCACCAGACTGCTTAGCAATGAGATTATTTTGACAATCTGTGACTTTGCTAGGCAAGTAGGCTTTACCATCTTTACAAACGAAGTCATAGGTTCCTTTCGGCAAGTTATTATCTTGCCAAAATGTATCAGCATCTGAAATTGAAAGCTCCATGCTTAAATTATTTCCTCTGCAGTCTCCCACTAATCTTCCTTGATCATCTTTCAAATATTTTCCACCTCCTTGTAGTGCAGCGTTCATATCGAGACACGCATTAAGAGGTAGAAGGCAGATGGTAATTAAGACAGCTCTAATAATTTTCATAATTCTGCTCCTTGATTAACCTTGAATGACGTATCGATAAAACAGATTTTTATTATTTTCCATAGCGGTAAAAAAAGGAGTTGAACGCATCAATACATCATTAAAAGCAGAGACTATAAAGACGCACTACTTATTAGTATAATCTATAGGAACAACTTTACTGCCTTGACAGTTGAACATGGTGTACCAAACCATTTCACCATCTTTATATCTGGGGAAATTATTGTTGAGCTTGAACTGGCTAATACCGCCTGATTGTTTAGCGATGAGATTACCTTGACAGTCAGTTACTTTACTAGGTAAGTAGGCTTTGCCGTCTTTACAGACAAAGTCAGTAGTTCCTTTAGGCAAATTATTAGCCTGCCAAAATCTATCAGCTTCTGACGATGGTTTATGCTTCAGACTTAAGTTGTTTCCTCTACAATCAATAATCATTCCATTGTTATCTGATAAGTAATCTGTTCCTCCCGATAAATATCCACTATTCCAGTTTCGAAGATTATCGCAAGCGGTGAGAGAGAGTAGGCAAACACCTGCTATGATAGTGCTGATGATGTTCATAATGTTGCTCCTATTGGTTAGCCTTGAATGACGTAGCGATAGCATTATCTATATCTACGATAATCATATAAATAGAATAAACTAAGTCGCAGCTAACTATTAAAACTAAGCCTTTAATCGGTTACTACGAGCTACTTATATGAACAGGAGTAACTGTGCCATTTTTACAAGCAAACCTCATATTCCTGTTATTCAAATTGTACTTTGCTCTAAAACCTTCAACGCCACCAGATATCTCGCCAAAATGAATATGCTCAGCTTTTGGGGATTAAAGAAAAAAGAGGCTTGCCTGTTTTCCAGCTTACCGCAGTTGTACATTTTACTACGGCGTTGCCAAAATCATTATTCTAAATATTTTGTCTGCATTTGCGAGTCGATTAAAAACCTAAAGTAGTTTCATAGGCTGCTAGTCCTGGTGTGCTGGTCATGAGTAATACGAGTTTTATTGATTGCATAATAGAACTCAGTGATATGATTAATACCCAACCACCGCCGCATCGACGATACGTGGGTCAGAAGAACCATAGACGCCATTTGGGGTCATCATAATCGACTGGGTTGAGCCCATGGCTGATTGTGGGCTAACTTTGTGCCCCATTGATTCTAGCTTTTGAATAGTATCGACATTCAGCGCTTTTTCGACTCGAATCTCATCGGGCAGCCATTGGTCATGGATACGCGGTGCGTGTGTCGCTTCAGCGATATTCATATCATGATCGATGACGTTAGAGATCACTTGCGCGACGGTAGTAATAATGCGGCTACCACCGGGGCTACCAGTGACGATATAAGGTTTACTGTCTTTAAATACGATTGTCGGACTCATCGAGGATAACGGCCGTTTATTAGCTTCTACCGCATTTGCTTCACCGCCTAATAATCCATAACCATTTGGCACACCCGGTTTGGCAGAAAAATCATCCATCTCATTATTGAGTAAAATGCCTGTGCCGTCAGCGACAAGACCCGTACCGTAAGAAAAGTTCAGCGTATAGGTATTGGCTATCGCATTGCCGTCTTTATCAACGATAGAGAAATGCGTGGTTTGATCGCTTTCATAAGGTAGTGGATTATTTGCCTTAACGGTAGACGCTGGCGTGGCTTTTTCTGGATTAATCAACGCGCGCAGTTTATCCGCATAAGCTTGTGAGGTTAAGCCGCTGGCAGGCACATCGATAAAATCAGAATCCCCCAAATACTCCGCTCGATCCGCATAAGCCAACTGCATTGCTTCAGCCATTAAGTGAATCGTTTGCGCGCTGTTTTGACCGTAGTCTTTTAGCGGATAGCCTTCTAAGATATTTAAAATCTGTACGATGTGTATACCGCCAGAAGAGGGTGGTGGCATCGACACAATCTCATAACCACGATACTCCCCTTTGACTGGCTCGCGAGCAATAGCTTCGTAATTGGCTAAGTCTTCTAGGCTCATGCTACCGCCAGCTTCATTAACCGCTTTTACCAGTTTTTTGGCCGTTTCCCCTTTATAAAACCCATCGGCACCTTTTGCCGCAACAAGCTTAAGTGATTTTGCCAGTTCAGGTTGTTTTAAACGCTCACCGGGTTGATAGGCGCTGCCATCGGCTTTAAAAAATATCTTTTTAGTACTTGGCCATTTTTGCAAACGATCGCTTAGGGCTTCTAGTGACTCGGATAGACCTGCAGTCACTTCTATACCGTCCTCAGCCAGTACAATGGCTGGTGCCATCACTTGTCCGCGACTCATGGTGCCATGATCTTCTAACGCTTTAAGTAATCCTGCGACTGTCCCCGGAACCCCAATCGCTAAGCCATGATAGCGTGATAAATCACTGACCGCATTGCCTTCTTCATCGAGATACATATCACGCGAGGCGCTACTCGGCGCTTTTTCACGGTAATCGAGTGCCACTGTTTTGCCTTGCTTGGCATCATAAATCATCATAAAACCACCACCGCCGATGTTTCCAGCACGCGGTAAGGTCACTGCTAAGGCAAAGCCAACGGCGACCCCAGCATCAACCGCATTACCACCGTCTTTTAAAATTTTGAGTCCGATATCAGAAGCCAGCGCTTCTTGGGTGGCGACCATGCCATTCTTTGCCCAGACTGGATGATGAATCGCGTCAGCTGAGTAAATGGCTTGATCGGTTTTGGCAGTGTTAGTCGTGGGGGTAAGGACATTACTTGTTGCTGGTGTAACACGCTGAGTTTCAGACAATACGGTAGGATTATCAGTCATAATCGCTAGATTGATAGCACTGGTATTAATCGATGTTGGGTTGATGGTATTTGATTGGTTGATTGTCGATTCAGCAGCATGAGCAGATAGCGATACTAAAAACGTACTGCTGATTAACAAGATAGCGGCTTTAATTTTCGATCTATCTTGAAAGATATCGCGAGAAGTATGAGTGGTGTTTTTTGACATTGAGCTTGGCATTATAAGTTCCTTTTTACGCAAGTGATGAAACTGGGTTCGTAGCAGCTAAGCTATAAAAATAAAGCGGTTAAAATAGTCACTAAATAGTCACTAGCTCTACATTTTATAAGCAAATAGTCTTATCAGAAATTCTAAAAAACTTTCTTAAGAAATACGCTCTAATCTTACTAAATTGTAACGCCTTGTGTTATAAGTATACTCAATAATACCCACTTATTATCGACTTTTTATATGTATAAAGGGACTTTTATGTCATTCAACCATAGTGATAATCGCGAACAACAGCGTTACTCTGACATGACTCATCACCAGTTATCTGCCAATAATCATACCGAGCGTTCACATCAGTCGCGCAAATTAATCTCCATCACAGGCTGCGCATTACTGCTTGGCGGTGCGGCTTTTGGGCTGACAGGCTGTCAATCAAGCCCAACGCTATCATCGTCTGCGGCATCAAAAAGTATGATTGATTTTAATACTGCCGATAGTGTACAAAACCAAGCACAAGGACGCGCGTTTAATGCCGAGATAACAGCCAAATCTAAGCGCTATCAACAGCTATTTGATCAAAGCAAAAACCCCAATACGGACAATCAAGCCAAGTCACATTTACTTGCTGCTATTCGTCAGCATCTGGCAACAGAACATGTGGCAGTCGCGCAAGCCAATTATCATGCCGTCCCTTTTATTGACCCAGATAGCATAGATGCAGGCTCTAGTAGCTTACTTAGAACGATTATAGAAGCTTATGCTTATGAACCTGAAAGCATAGATGAGGGTATGGACTATAATGAGAGCGGATCGAATGATAATGACGAGAGAGTTAACGATAGCTATGGAGATAGTGATGAACTGACAATAGCGGATGCGGCAACAGCAGTAGTAGATGACGTGAAAGATATCAGTGAATATGGCGATTATGATGTCATCGATGCCGATGAAACTGTTGATGATTATCATCGCTACTATGAGGATGGCTATAATCGAGAGGGTTACGACAGAGATGGCGATAATGAATATGGCAATGCAGAGGGCGGTCTTCTCTCAGGGGTCTCAAACCTAAAGCCCAAAAACCTATTAAAAAACTATGAAACCGTACAGATGGCCAAACAGCAGTCAAAAGCTGTAGAAGATAGCCAATCATCAATGCCATCTACTGGCATCATCGGTCAAATGCTGAGTATGTTCCATCGCACGCCGGAACAGATAGCCGCGTCAAATGCTTATCAATATCAAAACTTAACGTTTAATAGTGTCAGTCAGTACAAACCCAAACAACGACAACTGCAAAGCGTCTATAGCTATGACTATGTGACGCCGACGATTAGCTCATCCGTACAGATACCGTTAGCATTCGATTTTAACCATAGTAAAGTTACGGTAGACCCGTCAGCAATTATGCCTATCGTGGCGCTCGTTAACCCTGAAAACACCCCTTTACCTAACCAAATGGCCTCAAATACCGTCAGTTTTGGCTTGCCTGAAGCTATTACGGCGCAGCTGCCACCAGCAGTCCTTTATGATGCTGCCATTGCTGCTATACAGAGCAGCATGGCAGAGTTAGCGCCTGAGCACTTTAGCGCGGTAGATATTCGTCATGATGCCTTTGCCAAAGAAGTCGGCGCGAGCCGCGCTGTAAAGCTGCATTTCGGTAGCAAGCAAAGCGGTGAGATGATCGGCAAAACCCTAAAATACATGACACAGTCGCTACAGGATTATGTCGATGCCAATCCACAGAAATATCCTGATGGCGCGATGCTGAAAACTGCGCTTGCGAAAGTGCAGCTATACAATAAAGGCTATCAAAGTGCGGATGTGGGCGCGCTATTGCAGCTCATTGAGGCCATTGGTCCGATCTCTTTTAATCAGATAAATCACTATTATTTAGACAGCTCAGATCGCCTGCTTGCCAAGCAGCAGCGGATAAATATCGGCGGCGACTTGATGGGTTCGACCACCAGCGTGCTAAACCAAATACGCTATGATAAAAGTAGCTTTAATAACCATGCGCTAACGCCTTTATTGACCGAGTCTTTTGGCGTAAACGCTAAAGCTGCTATCGATGGCAATGCATGGATTGCAGAGCAACGCCAACAAAAAGACAGACTGCAAGCAGCACGTGAGGCGCGCTACGATTATAGTGGGAGCAGTATTGATTACGATGATGATTATGATGACTATGTTAGCGATTACGCTGATGATGTGGCAGAGAATGATTATGACGATGACGATGACCAAAAATACTGATAATAGAAAAGCGGTTAAATAGCGCTATTTTATTACGTCTAAGTCAATATTTATTAAGGATAAAAAATGAAAACAGTACATCAAATCATTGCAAGTCGTCTTTCGTCAGTTAGCCTTGCGTCAGTTCTCAATGGCAATCGCCTATTTGCTAGTGTATTGGTAACAGGGGCACTATTATTAACAGGCTGCCAATCTACCAATCCTAGCCAATCCAATGCTATGACTGCCAAGCAAACGCCAGCGGCAGCAAAAGCAGCATTGGCAACTGCATTACAAAAACAGCGCCGCCAGTCTTTTAGTTATCATAGTAATCTTGAGATTAGTAACGAGCAGCAGTTTAGTGATATAAATACTAAAGTAGATGCCAAAGAGCCAGTCGCCTCAGATTATATTTATGAATACTGCGAAGACACACATGATCAAGCATATACCGTCTTACTTGCTCAGGCAGCAGCACAAAATAAAGACATTTTGGCGGTGGGTTATGACGCTGAGCGAACGACGCTGAAAGACCGCTACCTTGAGTGCACGAATGCGTATGAGGCATGGGTAGACAGTAAATATGATAGTGATATCACCGTGCCAGCATCTTACCAACAGCTATTTGATAGTTACGATGATCGAGCGACAGCGCAAGATGTCAAAAAAGCAAAGCTGCTAGATGCTTATGTGCTAAAGCCACTATCTATCAATGCACAAGGCGTTTATCAGCCAATGGCTGGCAAGGCGACTATGCTGGCGAGCATACATTATCAGGCGCGCAACCATCAAAGCAGCATCAATCAGCCTATGTATATCGATTTTAAAAACGGTAATATGTATCTATGGGCAGATAATTTTGCGATGTTTAATTCAGAACTGTTAGACGATAAGCTCGGTACAAAGTGGCGTAATAAGTGGCTAAAGCTAGCCATTGATGATGGTAGCTTACCCAAGGGCTTTGGTAGTGAGTTGATAAAAAGTCATTTTGCGGCGCTAGATGCCACATTTGATGCCGCACCTATTAGCCAGTTTGATTATGTCGCTCCTACTACGCTAGCCTCGCTTTCTCCTAAGTTACCTGCGCATCAGCTACCAGCCATGCTGGCAAGTAACCAAGTCATTCGCCGTGTACAAAGTGTCGAGAGTTATGAGCAGTTTTATCAAGACTACATGCGCATCGTCTACGAGCGGATTGGTCAGCGATATCCAGAGCTAGTCAAAGAAAGTGAATCTTACGAGCTAGGCGAGACTAATACTGATAAATTTACCAGTAAAGCATTAGTACAGCAAATGTTGGCAATGATAAAAAGCGGCATCGACAGTGGTAGTGAAACAAAAGAAGAGGCGGTAGAAGGTGCAATGCTAGCAAATACAGAGATGCAAGCGCTGTATGGATTTGATAAGCGGGGTCAGCTTAAATGGCAGCATCTGCGTCGTGAGCTACCGAGCGAAACTGTCTCTAATAAGAATATGGTCGTAGATGTTTTACAGCAATACTCCGCTATAAGCGCTAAAGACAAGGCATTTCCCAACTTACCCAGTAATAGTCAAGTACCAAACGCCAGTAATAGTATCGATATGCGAGAGTATGGCAGCGAGCTGATGCAATATTATCGTGATGGCAATGGTACTGCGATGGGTAAGATGATGTTTAGTGTCATGCCAATGGCTAAAAAGAAGTTTGGTTCGATTGACTGAGCGAAATCTGGTTAAACCTTGGTTTAAAAACCTAAAAAGCGCACCGGCTAACCGATGCGCTTTTTTAGATAAATGTCCTATCAATTAAAAAGCAGTGGTCAATTACAAGCCTTGTTGATGGTGCTTACCATGCATTTTACGATTTTTTGCACCATGATGACCTTTTGCTTGTCTTTCTGATTTTAATTGCGCCATTTTTTGACGCTGTTCGGCAGTCAGTACTTGAGAGATTGCATGTTGGGTTTGAATACGTTCGATAAAGCGCTGCTTGGTTTTTGCCGCTTGCTGGTCAGCCAAGCGATTGACAGCGGCGTTGTTTAACGTACTGGCACTGGTTAACGCTTGGATTTGTTTTTGCGTTTGCGCACGTTCTGCTTGGTATTTCGTGCGATCATTTTTGTGACCACTATATTTTTCTTTCATGATAGCTTTGATTTGCGCTTGCTGCTCGGCTGTCAAATCCAGCTGTGCCATTGGCCCTTTCATACCGTCTTTATTCATGGCGTTTTTCATGCCATTTTTATGGTGCTGCATTTTGCTGGTCGTTGGTGCAGTGTCGGTGGTGGCATTAACACTGGTGCAAGCCGTTACGGTGAAAATGCTAGACATTGCTAATACTGAGCCTATTAATAATTTTTTCATTGTTATTACCTTAATTTATAGTGCATACGTTATTGATTGCGAAAAAGTCAGTTTTTATCTGATAAGCCTATCAATGATAAGTGTCCCGAATAGCTACTATTCATCACTACTTGCCATCAGGATTGGTTGCTGATAGCCGCTATCATACGTCAGTTAGAAGTTACGAACATTTATGAAGTATTAAGAAAGGTAACGTTTATAGCGCATTGATAGGCGCTTGCCTGATAATATAGGCAGTGCTAAATAGAGTCGATAGGTTGGTAGCACACGTATCGGCTTTAAAGTGAATCAACTATATGAGTAATAATAAGAGTGAGTTACAAGAGGATGGACATGCCAAATATTTTATTGGGTGACGATGACGAAGAGTTGACTCAATTATTGCAAGAGTATTTGCATAATCACGGTATTCGCTGTGATTGTGTTCATGATGGTGAAGCCGTCATAGAGCGACTGAAAACAGCGCTGCATGACGATTTGCCTTATGATTTATTGGTGCTTGATATTATGATGCCAAAGATAGATGGGCTCAGCGTGCTACGTCAGCTGCCAGCTATTAGTGATATTCCTGTCATTATGCTGACCGCAAAAGGGGAGGAGATTGATCGCATTATCGGACTGGAGCTGGGTGCGGATGATTATATTACCAAACCCTGTAATCCTCGAGAATTGCTGGCACGTATCAATGCCGTTATCAAGCGTAGCCGCACTATAGCATCTGGTGTCGCCACATCAGAGCACGCTGTGCTACCAGACAGTCGGTTGCATCTGGATCAAAACCAGCGGCTTTGTCAAATAGATGGTACAGAGCTACAAGTTACTGGCACAGAGTTTGATTTACTCGTCGCTTTATTAAAACAAAAAGGCGAGGTGGTGAGTAAAGCATGGTTATCAAAACATGTCTTGCAACGTGAATTACAACCATTCGACCGTAGCCTCGATGTCCATGTCTCGCGCCTACGTAAAAAACTCCAGCCTTTTCATGATGAGCCAATCAAGGCGATTCGTGGCAAAGGTTATCAGTTGGTGCTTTAATGACAGACGCGACTAAGATGGCAAGTTCAGCGATAAAAAAATCGAAATTTCGCATACATATGACACTATTTTGGCGACTCTTTTTGAGCTTGCTATCGATGATTCTTATCACCTCTGTATTGTCTATTTTGGTTGAGCGCTGGCTTAATGAGCAAGAGCTGGCGACACGCATGGACTCGCAAATTGAAAAGCTATTGACGCAGCGTGAGCGATTGGTGACATCTTTACAAGCAGGTGATTTATCTACCGTTAAGCAAATTTATAGCGAAGATCGTAGGCTCATGAGCCAAATAAGGATATATGACCAGCAAGGCGCTATCATGTTTCCTAGATATCGGATGCGGCAAAGCCGTCGAGAGCCAGGTCAGACAACAGATTCACAGAGTTCTGTGTCGTCAGACAATGGTAGTTTGAATGGTAGTTCTGACAATAAAGAGCGTCGCGATAGCAACCCTCATGGCCGTTACAGCTTAAATGATGATAAATTAAAGGGTAATAATCCGGTCGATAGACCTTTTAGTCTCAATGATATATTACGACCGCTACCTCCTCATAAAGCCATTGCTGATACGGATAGCCGACCTGAGTTGGCCGAGATTACAGTGGTTATGCCGAATGATGAAAGCGTTATCATCCAGATGCGTCCGCATCTATTGTTTAAAGATGTCTTAGAGCTACAGCGTGGTAACTTCATGCTACGCCTGCTATTGATTGTCCTTTTTAGTATTTTGGTATGCTTTTGGCTCAGTCGTACGCTGACGCGGCGTATCGGTAGGGTACAAGATACGGTACACCATATGATTGATGGTAATTATGAGGTCAATCCACAATTATTAACATTGGGCTCTGATGAGCTGGGGTTGCTTGCAAAAGACGTGGCGCAACTATCAAGCCGATTGGCTGATAGTGAGCTGGCTCGTAGACAGATGCTAAGCGATATCTCCCATGAGCTGCGCTCACCACTTGCGCGTCTTGACGTGGCGACTGAGCTGACTCGAGACTTTGCCCCTAATGCCAATCACTATCTAGACCGTATCGATAAAGAATCTACACGAATGAACGAGCTGATTGAACAAATCATTCATATTCAATCGCTACAGATGCAGCAATATACCATCGATAATATAGAAGATGAAGCAGTTGATATTTCTGACATTATCAGCGAGATTGGTAAAGATGTTTGTTTTGAGTTCCAACATAAAAATGTGCGCTGGCAATGGCAGCCAAGCAATAGTTGGTTGAGAGATTCTTGCACCGTAAGGGGTAATCAAGAACAATTATATAGCGCTCTTGAAAATGTTATTCGTAATGCCTTTATGCACACATCAACAAGCTCCGCCGTCGCTGCTGAAATGATAAAAACACAGGTAGGTAATAAAATACCTGCTATACAAGTGAGCATCATAGACGAGGGCGGCGGTATCGCAGAAAAAGACTTAGCGCGTATTTTTCAACCTTTTGTCCGGCTTGATACGGCTCGTCACCGCGAAACAGGTGGATATGGCTTGGGCTTAGCCATCGTTCATGCGGTGGTTATGGCGCATAACGGCCAGATCAGTGTTTATAATCGTAAAGATAATATTCAAGGTTTGGTCGTTGAAATAATACTGCCTGTTGAATAGCTTCGCTAAAGGTTGGTTTAAATATTACTTAATTTGTACCAGTCCCGCTTTATAGCGTTGTGTATCCATTTTATTCAGGATCGACTATAGACAATCTATTTTTGTAATGTATTCAAGTAATATGTAGTAGTAACCTTACATTTATATCTCAGAAAAATAGCACGAATTTCTGAGATATTTACAATGTAGAGTATATCTCCACCTATTATATTCATTTTTTGTTATATATAAGATAAGCGGTAGTAAATAGTCGATGAACAGTATTGATACTCTCTATATATTCGTTAATAATCATATATAGAGAGTGATAATGACTATACAATATAAAACCTACCTGCTGCTTAAGTTCTAATAGCAGTTACATTTCAGCATAAAACAAATATTTTTGTAAAGTTATAAGTGTTTTATTTGATCCTTTTTACTCTCTGCAATACGGAAGTTAATTTTCTCATAAGTTGGTCAGGGAGTACACGTTATGAATCGCAATTATAAAGTGATCTGGAATGCGTCTTTAAACTGTTTTATGGCAGTTGCTGAATACGCAAAAGCGCGTGGTAAGTCGTCAAAGTCTAGCGTGAGTTCAAACGCTACCATCAATACTACATCTAATCTTTCATCTACCAGTATTTTCCGTATAACTACTCTTGGATTAGGGTTAGTTGCGTTCGGGTTTAGTCTGCAGGCGACTGCTGTGCCTTGCGACGGTAGTGCAGAAGTAGAGTGTGGAACTAATGCTACAGCAAGTGCTCTTCATGGTATTGCTATAGGTAAGAATGCCACCGTTTTAGGTAGTCAAGGGATAGCAATTGGTGGGGGGTCAAGTGGTCAGAACACAACAGCAGCGGGTGAGCAATCTATCGCCATAGGTGCGAACGTTGTTTCATCAGGTGCATCCTCTATCGGCATTGGTGGTGATGATTTAGACGCCGCCTCTAAAACCAACTTCGATGGCACCATATCTGCAGGTCCACTAAATAGTGGTGACGTCAATACGACTTTTAATGAATATGCTGGTCGAGATTTATTAGAGTTGAGTGATAGGTATGGTGGACATACTGAAGCGAGTGGAGCGGCCTCTATTGCCATGGGTGCCAAAGCGCGGTCTGCTGGTAACTTAGCAACTGCTATAGGCATTCATTCGAGCGCATCCGGCATCGCTTCATCAGCGTTTGGTGTGGCATCATCAGCCACCGAAAAAGGCGCATTAGCATTGGGCGCAGGTGCACAAGCGTTAGTACAGGATGGCGTAGCGTTAGGTTCAAGATCAGTAGCTAATGTTGCGGGCGGCACAGTAGGCTTTGCGCCAACAAATGCAAGCACAGCAGAACGAAATGCTATTACAGCAACCAACAGCACTACTCTTGGTGCCGTTTCTGTGGGCAGTGCAAAAGACGGTACTCGTCAGATTGTCAATCTAGCAGCCGGTACCAACGACAGTGATGCGGTGAACGTGGCTCAACTAAAAGGCGTATCTAACGCTATCGTCACTAACAAAACGCACTTCTATGGTGTCAATAGCACCGATTCAACCCGTGGCAATTATAACAATGACGGTGCGACTGGCGTTGATGCAATGGCGGCTGGAATAGATGCTAAAGCAGCTGGAGATCGCTCTGTTGCTATGGGTACTGGTGCTTCTGCTACGAGTTCTGAATCAACCGCATTAGGCGCTGCATCACAAGCATTTGCAGCTTCTGCTACCGCAGTTGGTTTTGGCGCAAGAGCAGATCAGTACGGTGCAACTGCGATGGGTGTGAACTCTCGTGCACAAGGCCAGTACAGCACTGCTGTTGGTCAAACTGCACAAGCGACAGGTGATAATTCTGTTGCCATGGGTAAAAACGCTAAGGCAACTAACAAAAGTGCAACAGCGCTTGGCGTCAATGCTGATGCTTTAGGCGAGCGTTCAGTGGCTTTAGGTGAAGGTGCGCAAGCTACTACTCTGACAGGCACTGCCATTGGCTCGCGTACGCGTGCTACTGGAATCCAAAGTACCGCAGTTGGTGTTGGTTCTAAGGCAACTAAGCAATGGGCAACGGCTATGGGCTTTGTTTCAGAAGCAAATGGTGTTAGTTCTGTTGCTCTAGGCGATCGAAGTGTGGTGGATGGTAAAGAGTCGATAGCGATTGGTAAAAGCAATACAGTGAGCGGTAAGAATTCAATTGCTGTTGGTACTGGCCATACTATTGGTGGAGACAACTCAGGCGCATTTGGTGACCCTAACATTGTCAACGGCAATAATAGCTACGCGGTGGGTAACAATAATACTATCGATGCCGACAACTCCTTTGTTCTTGGCAACAACGTCACGATCAACGGCAGTGACAAGCATTCGATCGCTGTTGGCGAGGGTGCGATAATTAATGGCGAAGACAGCATTGCAATTGGTCGGAACGCCTCTGCTGCGGCTGGTACTAGAAACGGTCTAGCAATTGGTGTGAGATCGAAGTCTGGTAACCACGCCGTATCTTTGGGTGACGACGCTACGTCGGGTAACTACGCGGTAGCGCTTGGTAGTAAAGCTAAAACGCAGATTGGCGGTACAGCTATTGGTCAGGCCTCCAGTGCAGTCAGCAATGCCACAGCCTTAGGTCGCGGTGCTATTGCAGGGCAGTCAGGTAATGTGGCTTTGGGGAACCAATCCATTACTGCAGCACAGCACACTGGCGCTTTTGCCATAAATAATCTACCAGTCGCAGGTTTAACTAGTGGCGCTAGGACAGTATCGGTAGGTGCTATTGGTGCTGAGCGACAAATCCAGAACGTGGCACCGGGGGTCGTGGATGCTAATAGCACCGATGCCATTAACGGTAGTCAGTTGTTTGGGACTAACAGCGTGCTTAAAGATTTAGGTGATACTGTTGACGATGGTTTAAACTTCGATGGTGACACAGGTACAACCGTTAACCGCAAGCTTGGTCAAAAGCTCACGGTGAAAGGAGGTGCAACCACGCCATTATCGGACAACAACATCGGTGTGGTGGCGAGCAGTCCTGATACCTTAACCGTCAAATTGGCCAAAAATATTGACTTAGGAAAAACTGGTAGTGTCAAAATGGGTACCAGTGCACCATTTGGTCTAGGTCCTGTGACTAATGTTAACCGTTTAGGTATGACAACAGGCAACGTTCTAGGGAGTACTGCGGTTACTGGTTTAGGAGTAGTTGTAAATGGTCCATTCGGTGTTCCTAGTACCACTTTAACTACTAATGGTCTTAACATTATTGGTGGCCCAAGCGTTACTAAATCTGGCATTGATGCAGGTGGTAAGGTAATCAGTAACGTCAAAGACGGTGTTGCACCGAAAGATGGTGTCAATGTTAGTCAGCTAGTAACCAGTGCTGCAGGATCAAGAACGGAAGTAACTAAAGGCACTAATGTGGCCAGTGTAGGTAAAACCACAGGCGGCAGTGGTCAAGACGTATATACCGTCAATGCCGACGGCGCCAGTGTATCAGGCGGTTCTACGGCAGTCACGGTGACTCCTGGCATTAAAAACACCGCCACTAACGTCACTGATTATCAAGTGGACTTAAGTCAAACGACTAAAGACAGCATCAGCGATAACACGACCAACATCACTAAAGGCATTAAATTCAACGTCAATAATGGTCTCAAGAAAACCTTTGCTTTAGGGGAAGAGATCAAGTTTGATACGGACAGCAATTTAACCACAGCTGCACTCTCTACAGGCGATGGTATTAAACTTGCCCTAGCTCCAGTGGTGAACGTTGGTACTGCTAATCCAGTACAAATCAATGGTGATACAGGTGAAATATCAGGACTGACTAATAGAGCCTTCAATCCAACGACAACCTACACTGGTGGCGTAGCGGCTACTCAAGAACAGTTGAGCGACCTTAATGGAAAAGTCACCACCTTAGGCTTCGGTATCAAAGCTGCCGATGGTAACACTGTCCAGAAGAACTTGGGTGAAGCGGTTGAGGTTGTGGGTTCTAACAGCAATATCACCACGCAAGTAAACGGTGGCAAAGTTGAAGTTGCGCTCAATAATAATCTAGATTTAGGTGCTAATGGCAGCGTCAAAATGGGTACCAGTGCACCATTTGGTCTAGGTCCTGTGACTAGCGTTAACCGTTTAGGTGTTACAACAGGCAATATTGCAGGAAGTACTGCGGTTACTGGTTTAGGAGTAGTTGTAAATGGTCCATTCGGTATTCCTAGTACGACGTTAACTACTAATGGTCTGAACATTATTGGTGGCCCAAGCGTTACTAAAACAGGTATCGACGCTGGTAATAAAAAGATTACTCGGGTTGATGCTGGTACGGCTGGTACCGATGCGGTGAACGTCGATCAATTGGGCGCCGCCATCTCAAGCAACAAAACCAAGTACTACAGCGTCAACTCAACAGGCGGTACCAACGATCTAAACGAAGGTGCCACTGGACAAAACGCCATGGCCATGGGCCGCAACTCAGTCGCTACTGGCAGTCAAGCCATCTCGATTGGTAGCAGTGCAGGCGGTCAAAAAACCACTGCCAGTGGAGAGCAGTCTATCGCCATGGGTGCCAACACAGTGTCTAAAGGCGCATCCTCTATCGCCATTGGTGGTGATGACCTAGACGCGGCCTCTAAAGCCAATCTCACAGGGGCTTCTAGCACAGCCGTCAATGGTGGTAGTGTCAACACTACCTTCAAAGCTTATACCGGTCGTGATCTTGTTGAGACCCCGCCGTATCAAGTGAATACTGCATCAGATGGTACCGCCTCCATAGCTATGGGTGCCAAAGCATTGTCTAAAGGCGCGTTGTCTACCGCCATTGGTATACAATCCTCTTCAGCGGGTGTCGCATCCTCAGCCTTTGGTGTGGGATCTTCAGCGAGTGAAGAGGGTTCAGTGGCCTTAGGTGCCGGATCGGTGGCTAATGTTGCAGGCGGCGCAGTAGGCTATGTTCCAACAGGCACAAGTGCAGCAGATGCAACCGCCATCACAAATACCCAAAGTGGTGCAAGATATGGCGCTGTTTCAGTAGGAAACGGGGACAAAGGTGGCAATCGTCAAATCGTCAATCTAGCAGCCGGTACTAACGACAGTGATGCAGTGAACGTGGCTCAATTAAAAGGCGGCGTCTCAAGTGTCATTGATTTGGGCCTCAACTTCGATGGCGACACAGGTACAACCGTCAACCGCAAGCTTGGTCAAAAGCTCACGGTGAAAGGAGGTGCAACCACGCCATTATCGGACAACAACATCGGTGTGGTGGCGAGCAGTCCTGATACCTTAACCGTCAAACTGGCCAAAGACTTAACCGGTCTTAATAGTGTGACGACAGGTGGTACTGTTATGAATAATAGTGGTCTAAGAGTTGGTAACAGCTTAGTCAACCAAAATGGGTTTACCTTCCTAAGCACTGGTAGTCCTAACAATACTGTTAGATTGACGAAGGCGGGTCTCCATAATGGCAACAAGCAAATCACAGGGGTTGGCAGCGCAGGTGATCTCACCGATATAAATAACGTAAACAATGCCGTCAATGTCAGCGACTTAAATGACTTTAGTTCTAATCTTGGCAAAGTTGACGTTGCTGCTGGTACCAACGTTAATAACGTCACACCAACGACGGTTGGTAACCTAACCACTTACACCATCAATGCCGATGGCGCAAAAGTCTCAGTTGGCTCAGCTTTAACCGTCAGCGATACGAAAGACACGACTACTAATCTCACTGACTATAAAGTGGATTTAAGTGCCGACACTAAAACCAGCTTGGGCAATGCCGACAGTGCCTTACAATCTGTCGTGACTCAGATTGATGGTACTGCTGTCAAAACCATTAACAAAGCAAACAATACTGCCAACTTTGTCACAGGCGATAATATGGTCTTAAGTGATGATTTATCAGGAGGTATTAAAATTGCGACTGCTCAAGATCTGGTGCTAAACAGTGTTAAAACAGGTAATACTACAGTCAATAATAATGGTATGACTATAGTGGCACCAACTTTAGCCCGTACAGTCGTACTTAACAGCAACGGTCTCAACAACGGTGGTAATAAGATCATTAACGTTAAAGCCGGTGAAGCGGATACTGATGTGGTCAACGTTGGACAGTTAAATCTAGCGAATACTACCATTAATAAAGGCTTGGACTTTGGCGGTGACAGTGGAACCGATGTCAACCGTAAACTCGGTGAAAAGCTGATCGTTAAAGGTGGCGACACTATCAATGCGGATCCAACGACGAAAAACATTAGTGTCACTGCTAATGGCGCTGATACGTTGACTGTCAGACTGGCTAAAGATATTAATCTTGGTAATACAGGTAGCGTGACTACTGGTAATACTCAAGTTAATAATGCTGGTATTACTTTATATAATGGTAGTAATGATCAAGTGGTTCTTACTAATAATGGTCTGAACAATGGCAATAACAAAATCACTAACGTTGCTGTTGGAACATTGAACGCGACTAGTAAGGATGCGGTGAACGGTAGTCAGTTATTCGAGACTAACGAAAAAGTTGCCAAAGGCATCAAGTTTGACCTAAATGGTAATACAAAAACCTACGCGTTAGGTGAAGCCATTCAAGTGGCGACTGATGCCAATATTACCACGACCGCTTTTGGTAACGGTGCAAAGTTTGGTCTAGCTGATACTATTAAAGTCGGTGGCACTAGTACAAATGCGGTATCAATAAATGGTACGGCAGGAACTATCAAAGGCTTGTCTAATACGACCTTTGATGCCGATGCCGTTTATGATGGTGGACAAGCCGCGACCCAAGAGCAGTTATCTGGTCTTCAGAGTGGTATAAACACCACCTTCAATAAAGGTATCTCGTTTGCTGGCGATAGTGGTACAGATGTCAACCGTAAGCTTGGTGACAGAGTTATTGTCAAAGGTGGGGTGAGCGATCCTACAAAACTCACGGACAGTAACATCGGTGTGATTGCTGATGGTACCGATACACTATCAGTCAAGTTAGCCAAAGACCTCACTGGACTGAATAGTGCGAGCTTTGGTAATAATGTCATGATTTCATCCACTGGCTTAAGAGCTGGTGATACCTTAGTCAATCAAAGTGGTGTGACGTTTATTAGCGAAGAAAGTCCGAGTAAAACAGTCTTGCTAAGCAGTAATGGCCTAAACAACGGCGGTAATAAAATTACCAATGTTGCAAAAGGTGAAGCAAAAACTGACGCTGTCAACGTTCAACAATTAAACGAAGTCAAGAAAAGTGCCGCTGATGCCAATAAAGGTTGGGATTTAAGTGCACAAGGGGATACAGCCACCACTACTACTGTAAAACCAAGCGCCAAAGTCGACCTAAATAACACAGATGGCAATATTACAGTGTCTAAAACGGCAGACAGTAACGATGTCAGTTTTAATCTAAATAAAGACATTGCCATAGAAAGTGTAAAAACGGGTGTTGTGACGATGAATGGTGACGGTTTAACCATCGCAGGCGGCCCTAAGTTTACCAAAACAAGTATTGATGCTGGTGGTAACAAAATCACCAATGTTGCTAACGGTATTGTTGCGTTTGAAAGTAAAGACGCAGTGAATGGTGGACAATTACAAGAGGTTATCACTGGTATTCAATCAGATGCCGCTGTACTTGCTTTAGAAATGGGCGCTGGACTTAACTTTAATGCTGATAGTGGCCCTATTATCAACAAAAAAGCCGGTTCCAATCCACTTAGCCTTAAAGGTGGTAATAACATTACCACCACATCAGAAGGCAGTAGTATTAAGTTCGACTTGAATGGCAACATTAATGTCGATAGCGTGACGACTGGTAACACCACAGTCAGTACCAATGGCATCAGTATCAAGAATGGTCCAAGTATGACCGCATCTGGTATCTATGCGGGCAACCTTGAAACTGCCCCTAGCATGACTTCAGCAGGTATCAATGCAGCTGGTACTAAGATCAGCAATGTTGCTGATGGTATGGCACCTAGAGATGCTGTGAACCTCGCTCAACTAGATGCGGTTGGTAAACGACTGGGTGACAACATGAATCAGCTAGGTTATAAGATTGGCGAAGTCGAAGATGATGCAAACGCGGGTATCTCAGCTGCGATGGCAATGTCTTCACTACCACAAGCTTATATTGCAGGTAAATCGCTGATTGGTGGTGGTATAGGAACGTACAACGGAGAGAGCGCAGTGGCTATCGGTTTCTCTAAACTGTTTGATGACGGTCGTTGGATCATGAAACTAAATGGTACGGCAGATACTCAAGGCAATGTAGGTGCTTCGGTTGGTGCAGGTTTCCATTTTGATTAAAACCGCTGAGTTAAAATAAGCTAAGCATCAACTACGACTGTTAATAATACACAAAAAAGCAAGACATCTAATGTCTTGCTTTTTTATATACAGCTTCTAGAATCGGTACTACAAAAAATGAGATCTAGCAACTGCTAGCAACTGATTGGTACGCCTCATATGCTCAAGCCATTATATATTTAAGTCATTCAGCTTGTTTTTTACCAGAAAGTTGCTAATATGCGGCAATGGGTTTTATTGTGGGTTTCGTGTCAAACACTTCGTTGTGAAGTGGTTTGATATTAATAGGGAAGTTACTAGGGGCTGTATAGAATTCAAATCAGCGGCAGCCAGATAAAGACACAAGCGAGAATTACGGCAGCCTCATAGCTGGCTTTAAGCTTATCAT